>NZ_RJKL01000002.1 GCF_003751945.1 Couchioplanes caeruleus
GGACCGGGGGCCGATCGGGAGAGGACCCCGACCTTGAGCACTGAGCCTACCGGTACGGAGTTGACCGTGGCGGACTACTTCTGCGGCGCAGGAGGCAGCAGCTCCGGCATGGAGCGTGTCCCGGGTGTGACGGTGAGGATGGCCGCCAATCATTGGGACCTGGCGATCAAGACGCACAACGAGAACCTGCCGCACGCCGACCACGACATCGCCGACATCAGCGGCATCGACCCGCACCGGCACCCCACGACTGACGTTGGCTGGTTCAGCCCGGAGTGCTCGAACTGGAGTATCGCCAAGGGCGTGAAGGTCGACTACGACGGCAAGCCCGTCCAGCTCGATATGTTCGCCGCCGACGAGGAGCCGCCGCTGCCCGACGAGGCCGCGCACCGCTCCCGGATGCTGATGCAGGACGTGCCGCGCTTCACCGAGGTGCACCGTTACCGCGCGGTGCTGGTGGAGAACGTGACCGACGTACTGAAGTGGTCGCATCTGGACGAGTGGCTGCGCCGCATGGAGAACCTCGGATACCGGTACCGGATCGTGGTGCTCAACTCCGCGTTCGCCAGCACGTTCGGGCCGGGCGCCCCGCAGCTGCGGGATCGGGTCTACTTCTGTTTCTGGCGCGCGGAGTACCGCGAGCCCGACTTCGCCAAGTGGACGCGGCCGACGGCGTACTGCCCGACCTGCGACACCGACGTGCAGGCCGTCATGCTCGACAAGAAGCCGGGCGCGCGTCGCGCGATGCGCTACGGCCAGCAGTACGTCTACCAGTGCCCGCACGTCCGCTGCCGGGGCGCGCAGGTGCAGCCGTACGCGCTGCCCGCCGCCGCCGCGATCGACTGGACGATCCCCGGGCAGCGCATCGGCGACCGGGCCAGGCCGCTGCAGCCCAAGACCCTCGCACGGATCACGGCGGGGCTGCGCCGCTACGCGGGACCGGTCACCCTCGAAGCGGCCGGGAACACCTTCGAACGGCGCCCGGGCGTGCGGTCGTGGCCGGTGACCGAACCGTTCAAGACCCTGCACACCACGGCCTCCAAGGCGTTGGCGTGCCCGCCGATGCTGGTGCCTTCCGGCGGCACGTGGAACGACGGCGCCCGCGCGGTCACCGAGCCGATGCGTGCCCGGGCCACCCGCGAGACCGAGGGCATCGTCGTCCCGGCGATGCTGGTGCCGCTGGAGGGCCGTGACGGCAAACAGGCCCGCTACACCGACGTGCCGATGCGGGCCCAGACCGCCCGGCACCAGGACGCGCTGGTCATCCCGCTGCGCAACAACGGCGTCGCCCGCCCGGCTGCGAAGAGCCCGCTGGTCACGTTCGCCGCCGGGGGCACGCATCAGGGCCTGCTGATGCGTAACAACACCGGCGGCGCCGAGATGTCCACCCCGCTGGACGAGCCGATGCGCACCCTGACCACCGCCGGTCACCAGTCGCTGGTGCGCTGGGACCACGTGACCTACGGCTACGACACCGGGACCCTGCGCCCAGTCGCCGCGCCGCTGCCCGCGCAGACCACCGTGCCGGGCGATGCCCTGCTGGCCCCGGCGCTGCACGTCGACGACTGCTCGTTTCGGATGCTGGAGGTCGACGAGATCCGCGCGGGCATGGCCTTCGCCCCCGGCTACATCCTGCTGGGAACCAAACGCGAGCAGGTCCGGATGCTCGGTAACGCGGTCACCCCGAACGCGGCCAGTGTGCTGATGGCCGCCGTGGTCGAGGCCATCACCGGCCGCGAGCTGGAGCCCTGGCAGTAGCCACCGACCGTGCCCGGCTCGGGGACGCTCCCCGGCCGGGCACCACGGGTCATCGCCCGCCGGCCGCGATTCCGGCCCGAGATCCCGTGATCCGCGAGGAGACGACGCGGCGGCGACCGGCGCCGGCGACCGCCAGGTCTGCCGAGTGGCACCACCACATGCGACAGGCACGACACCAGGCCGGGTCCGCCGGGTCCACGGCCCAGGAAGAGGTTCGACCATGCTGCTGGACAGCCGCACCACCACCTACCTGCACCGCGCCGTCACCGCCCTCACCGCCGGGCGGCTGAACGGCGAGCAACTCAGCCCGGTGTGCCCCGACTGCGACACCGACGTGACCCAGCTCCCCGGCTTCATCTTCGGCCACCTCCTATGGCGAGACGCCGAGCGGGAAACGGTGACCGTGCTAGTCGGCTGCGAGGGCTACTGGACCATCAACCCGCATCTGCTCGACGTTAACGCCACGAACTGGCGACCGCGTACCGCCGCGCACGACACCACCCGCATCGGCGCGCGAGACGCCGAGCAGTAGCCGCACCATCGGTGCTTCATCGACGGTCCGCGCTCGCGCCGGGGCCGGAGCCCACGTGCATCGAGCACGCGGGCTCCGGGCTGCCGCGCGGCCGGCGGCGGCCGTAGCCGGACCGGCGGTCATCGTGGAGGAAGGTCGACCGCCCGCTCGAATGTCTGACCCCGAAGGACACCGCTGATGCCTACTGCGGCCGCCGTTACCGCGACGGCGCCGGCGCCTACGATTCGGCCCGTGACCATCACCGCGCCGCTGCTAGCCGTACTCGAGCACGCCTGGGCCGCCATCCGCGCGCGGCATCCCGAGGTGCCCGAGGTCGCCATCGTCACCGGCCGGCGCGGCGACCGAGGCGGATTCAGTGCCACCCAATGGACCCGCGCCGAGGGCGACCCCGTCCCCGAGCTGCAGCTCGGCGATGGATCCCTGACCGCGGGCCCGGTCGCGATGGCCGCCCTGCTGCACCACGCCGCGCACGGCCTGGCCCACGCCCGCGGGATCAAGGACACCAGCCGGCAGGGCCGCTACCACAGCAAGACCTACGCCGACCTCGCCCGCGAAGTCGGCCTGGAGGTCTCGCAGAGCGCATCGACCGGGTGGTCCCAGACCCAGATGCCCTCTCGTACCGCCGACATCTACGCCACGGTGCTCGACGAACTCAGCGCCGCGGTGGGCGTCACGCGCATCGTCGAGCCGAGCACCGCCACGCCCAGCCCGGGCACCAGTCCCAGCAACAACAACATCGTGGCCCTGTGCGGGTGCCCCCGTCCGCGCCGTATTCGCGTAGCCCCTACCGTCCTGCAGCTGGGCCCGATCACCTGCGGCCTCTGCCAGCAGCCGTTCCGCGCCTCCGAGTAGTCCCGCTGACGGAAGCCTGAGTATCGGCGGCGGTTACGGGAGCGACTTCACGCTCTGGGTGGTGTGAGGGCCGGGCGCCAGCGACGTGCGCACGCTCGGCGGTGCCAGATCCGTGCAGGGGTGACAGAGTTCGTCCGCCGGGGCCCGAGCGCTACAGTGCCGCCATGAGCGGCACCTGGGAAGAGTCGATGGCTGCCCGCGCGGGCGCGCGGGCGAACGATCGAATCAACCGCCGGCGCCAGCCGCTTACGCAGAACCGCCCGGGACACGTCGGTCATCACCTGCATCGCAGCGCAAGCGGTACCGAATGTTCCTGCGGTGGCGACTTTCAAGAGGCTTGCTACGTCAGCCGAGGCGAAGACGATGCTTGGTGGCGCTCGCAGAGATGCACGGTATGCGGTCGAAAGGGTCTGCTCCTGGAGGGAAGCCCGCCCGCATCGTGACAAGGTGACGTCCGCTCATCGGCTCCGCGCAGTCGTAGGGCGCCCCTTCGATTTGGCGGGCGACAACGCGATGTTCGTGCAGGTGCGGCGCGTCCTGCCCCTATCGATGCTCGTTGTGGCGTCGGCACCTACGAGCGTCGCCCGCGACGGCTTCGCCGTCGGGTTGGCCGGGTATTCTGCTGTCCGCTCTCAATAGAGGTGGGGAGAGTTGGTGCTGCCGCCGCGGCGGTGTCACCGCTCACCGCGGTCGCCGCCGCTTCTACTGGTGGTAGGCCACGCTGGGTTCGCAGCCACGCGCCTAGCCGCCGTCCCGCTCCAGCCTCGGTTAAAAGAAGCACGCCGTAGGCACCTACCGCCAGCCCAAGACCAGCGATCCCCGCGCCGCCAAGAAACTTCCGGTCCACCAGGAACCCGAGACCGACCACGGCGCACGCCAGTCCGCCGACGATGCCCCCCACCCCGAGCAGGAGCTGCCGGCCCACCAGCCACCCGCAACCGAACACGGCGCCCGCCAGCGCGCCGACGACGCCGCCCACCCCGAGCAGGAGCTGCCGGTCCACCAAGAACCCGAGACCGAACACGGCGCACGCCAGTCCGCCGACGACGCCGCCCACCCCGAGTAGGGGCTGCCGGTCCACCAGGACTCCGAGACCGAACACGGCGCTCGCCAGTCCGCCGACGATGGTCCCCACCCCGAGCGGGATTTGCCCGTGCGACAGGAACACCAGCCCGGCCACGGCGCCCACCAGCCCGCCGCCGATGAACCCCACTACGGCCAGGGACTGGCGGCCCATCAGGAACCACAGCCCGGTCAGGATTGTGGCCAGTCCCGTGAGAACGCACGCCGCACAGAGCAGGAACCGCCCGCCAAAGAGGCCGGCCAGATTCTCGTTGATGCGATCCGTTCCCACGCCGATGAATGCCGCAGCGCAAAGGATGTCGGCGGCAATTTCGTAGTCTCGGGGGATGAGCACCGCGCCAGCGACAAGTACGGCTGCGGCGAGTACGGCATAGCCAGCTAGCCGTTCCGGTATCAGCAGTGAGGTAGCGGTGGCGAGTAGCGATCCGGCTAGCAGGGCGTACATCGCCGCGCGGACCAGGGGGGCGTCGGGACGCTCACGGCGCACCCACAGGCCGGCGACGACGACCATCCCGGCGGCGAAGGTGGCGGCAACCCCTGGGTAGCCCAGGTCGGCCGAGAGCAGGTTGTAGCCCATGTTGCCCACCGCCGCCAGGAGCAGGCCAAGCAGGACCGACCAGCCATGCGGGCGGCTACGTCGCGGAGAAGGGCTGTCCACGGCGTTAAGAATGGCCTGGCTGCCCGGCCGCCGCTAGAACGCGGTGCGGTGGCAATGCCTTCGTAACGCTCTCGGGGATTCCCGATACGGGCCGGGTTCGGTCGTGGCGGGGCGCTCCATCCGCCCTCGTCGGAGAACTGGCCAAGATCGTCCCTAGCGCCAGCCCCGTTCGATGTTCCTCAACGGTCGGGGTGGGGCCTCTTGGCGCTTAAGGGGGCGGAGCTGTGGCTTCTTAAGGCGACAAGCCGGCGGCGCTACTACTCCATCAGCCAGGACGGGTCCTCCGGCCGTGCCTGATGACCGTCGACATCACCCGTGGATGATCGCCCTGAGCGTCGGACGCTCCGGCCGGGCCGCCTTCGTGATCAGCTGAGGGCTGTGTGCTCGGGATGCTGTTCGAGATGCGGGGTTGCGGATGGCGTCGGCTCGGAGTCGCGCGGAGCGGGAACGGCGGCAACTCGGGTTTGGCGCCGACGTCCGGCGGGTTGTCCGCCGGCGGTCACCTCGGTAAGGCCGAGCTGCTTGAGCTCGGCATCGGACCAGCCGTTCTCGCGCAGCTTCGCCAGCACCGCGGCGTACTCGTCGGTGACGGCGGTGAGTTCGGCGGTGAGCTCGTCGACACGGTGCCGTAGGACAGCGGCTTCGCCGATGCCGGCGGCGCGGGCGCGTAGCAGTTCTAGCGCCTGACGTTCGGCCTTGCTGCTGATGGCCTTGGGGGTGGTGTCGCGTGGCATTGGGCTTTCCTCCCCGTGCGTGGATGATCTAGCGTCGAATGCTGAGGGTAGCGACAACGATCATCTTCTGTGACCCTTGGCGGGTGACTTTCGTCGATCTTCGCGCAGGACTGGGTGTGCGGCCGAGGCGGTCAGCACAGGTCTTGGTCGACGTGTTCGTAGACGGTGTGTCCGCCGACGAGGTGGCGTTGCGGTCCGCAGCCGCATTCGCTGGTGGGGGAGTGCGGGGCGCCGTCGTCGGGGATCTCGTGGTGTTGGCGCTCGCCGGAGATGGTGACGATGGTGTGGCCGCACTCGTCGTCGATGAGGTCGACGTCGGGTCGGGTGTAGAGATCCAGGGTCACGGCTGGGCTCCTTGGCTCGGCGTACGGACAGGGACCTCCCAACGGAGGTCTGTTCGCCAACCGCCTTTCCGCCGGGAACAGACGCCCTTGCAGTGCCGAGGTCGGATGGAGTCAAGGGTGGGCCGCAGGGCCATCGCGGAGCGACGCGAAGCGCCCTTGACGCTGGACGGCCGCCAACTACGATCCCGCGTTCCCGGGGAAGGCACCGGGGTTGAAGCGCGGGGCTGCACCGCGGCCGCGCGCGTCCTGCGAGGCAGGTGCCGCAGGACGCGCGCACAGGCCTTGGAGAACGGAGCAAGTTAAAAGGAAAGGCTGCCTTACCGACCAACGCGGTTGATCGAGGCGGCGGCAGCGGACTCCTCTCGGGGTCGGTCGCTGCGCTTCATGGGGGAGGTAGGAGTGACGGACTCACCGCGCCGGCGCGCGGTTCAGCCCGGCGCCGCGGCATCGCGACGCCGCCGCCGTAGCGATGTACCGCGGGAGAACCGGATCACCCCGCGCTACTCCGATGAGGAGCTGGCTCAGGTTCTGGTGTTCGCGGCGGCGGCCCGGTTGGCACCCGCGGCGTACGTAGCGGAGGCGAGTCTGCGGCCGTCGGCGTGGCAGGTCGGCCGGGCACCGGCGACCGGCACCGATCCCGAACACGTTGTCGAGGAGATGGCCGCTGAGCCGGTGCTGCAGGACGCGCCCGAGGACGGCGAGGTGCGCCGGATGGAGCTGCTGGAGCTGATGGGCATCCACCGACAGTTGCGCGGAGCGGCGACGAACTTGAACCAGGCGGTCGCCAAGCTGCACTCGCTCGGCGAGCCGGTGGGGGAGCTGCCGGCGATCGCGGAGTACGTCCGCAAGGTTGCCACCGCGGCGGACGAGGCGGTCGCCGCGGTGCGGATGCGGCGATGATCCCGAAGGTCACCAAGGGAACCCGGGTACGCGGTCTGTTGGAGTACCTGTGGGGTCCGGGCAAGGCCGAGGAGCATACGAATCCGCGCATCGTGGCGGGCTATGACGATCCTGCGGTGCTGGCGCCGCCGGTAGATCCGAGCGCCCCGGGTCGGTGGTTGCTGGGCGAACTCGCGGCCAAGTTGGACGCGCCGCAGGAGGCGCTCGGCGATCGCGGGATCGACGAGTACGTGCTGCAGGTCGCGCTGTCGGTGCGCGTCGACGAGCGCGAGATCTCTGACGCGGAGTGGTCGAAGATCGCGCACAGGTACGTGGAAGAGATGGGCTTCGCGGGCGACGCCGAGCGGGCCGGCTGCCGGTGGATCGCGGTGCATCACGGCCGGTCAGTCAACGGCAACGACCACATCCATCTGGTGATCACGCGGGCGACCGAGGACGGCGCCCCGGTGTATCTGCGCGGCGAATGGAAGCAGTCGCAGCAGGTGTGCGACCGCATCGAGGACGTATTCGGGTTGCGCAAGGACACCCCGGGCCGCGCTGGTGCAACCACCCGGCCCGCGGAGAACCGGCCGGAGATTGACCAGGCGCGCACCGCGGGGCGCCGCGTCACTGATCGGCAGCTGCTGCGCCGCGAGGTGCGCGCCGCGCTCGCCGGAGCGAAGGATGAGGCGGACTGGGTGGCTCGGATGAAGGCCGCCGGGCTGCTCGTGGCCGCCCGCGCCGACGCCGACGATCCGGCGAAGACGGTCGGGTACGCGGTCGCGTTGCCGCCCGAGCGGCGCGCGGGCAAGCCGCGCTGGTTGTCCGGTCGGCTGCTCGATCAGGACCTGAGTTTGCACCGGGTCCGGCAGCGCTGGCCGAGTGGGGAACGCCTGTCGGCGCAGCAGTGGAAGGACGCGGTGCCGCGCGAACATCGGGTTCTGGCTGGACCGCAGCGCGTCGGGGTGTGGCGGGCCACCGCCGCGGCGTTGGAGGACATCACCGCGCGGATGGCCGCGGTCGCGCCGGGCTCTGCGGAGTGGCCCGCGATTGCGCGCGCGAGTGCCGATGCCCTCGCGGTGACGGCGGTGATCGCGGAATCGTCGGGCCAGGGGCCGGTGTCGCGGGCGGCGGACATCCTGGCTCGTGCGGCGGCGCCGAAGCGTTCCGGTCCGGCGCCTGAGACCAGCACGATCGCCGCCGAGCTGGCCCGCGTCTCGGACGCGATCACGATCGCCGGCGCCGCCCGGCACAGCCGTGAGGCGGCGGCCGTGGTGGCGTTGATGGTGGCCGCCGCTCGGCTGATCGTGGCCCTTGCGCGACTGCGGGAGGCACAGCAGGACGCGCACGCAGCCGGGGCCGCCCGGGTCGCCGCGGAGCAGATGATGCCGCTGCTGCGGCAGGCCCATGAGGTGAGGCAGGGGCCGCCGGCGTCGGCACCGGCGGCGCCGGAGCCGGTCCGGGCCGGGACGCCGGCGGTCACGCCGGTCCGTCCGAGCGTTCCCGGTCCGCGCCGGGAGCGAGTAGCAGAGCGCGAGGAACGGTAACGGGGGAGGAGACTGCAGATGAGTCAGGGCACCGAGGTCGACGAGATCATGTCGCGGGCCAGCGGGGTGGTCGCCGCGGTGGTCAACGCGTCGACCCAGCTGTTGATGGCGCTGATCGAGTTGCGTATCCAGCGGCTGCGGGAGGCGGCCGAGCGGGATCGGGAGCAGGTGCGGCGGGTCCGCGAGCAGACTCGGGCGTACCACCAGGCCGACGCCGCGGTGTGGCGCGCGGCGATGCGTCGGCAGTGGTGGCGCGAGGCTGGAGCGGAGGACATCAGTCGGGTATGGCGGGCGGCGTCCACGTGGCAGCACGTCGACCCGCGTGCCGCTGAGGCCCGCCAGGTGGTGGTCGAGCGGCTCGCCGAGCGCGGTGTGCGCGTCGACCTTGCCGCGCAGACAACGCCGAGTTCGCAGGATGTGGCATGGCTGTCCGATGCCTTGGACCGCGCCGCCGCCGACCGGGCGGCTCAGGCCGAGGCGACCCGCGGCCACGCGCGATCGGGCTCGCAGCGCGACACCGGGCGGGAGGCGTCCGCGGTTGTGGACGGCGAGCTCGGCGAGGCCCAGCCCGTACGGGCAGAGCGTCGGAGTGCCCGTGACCGGGAGGAGCGCGCCGCCGCGCATGTGCGGGCGGCGTGGTCCGACGAACGCGCCGAGCGGGTGATCAGCTGCAAGGCGTGGGGCGCGCTGGTGAACCAGCTCGACCAGTTGGAGGAGCAGGGACACGACGTCGAGATGCTGCTGCGTGGTGTGCCGGCGTTCGTCGATCAGGCACACACCCCGGCGGCATTCGCGTTCCGCTCGATTGACGACCGGCTCGATGGCCCGGTCGATCTCGGCACCCAAAGCCGCGGCGGGGGCGTCGCCGAGGACCCCGTCTCGGAGACCGCGCCGGCGTCGAGGGAGTCGTCCGCGAGCAACCCGGGCTCTCCCGGGGTTGCCGCTGACCCGGCAGCGGAGACGCCCGACGCGGGTGCTGCGCAGGTCGCCGCCGGTTACGGCGAAGCTGCTCTACTTGCCGCGCAGGCGTACCCGATCACGACACAGGATGCCGTCGCGGGGGCCGCGGCCCGGTCGCAGAGCGGGGCGCCCTGTGTCACCGCGGCCCGGCACGAGCTGGCGCGACCGGGCCACGAGCAGCACCTCGACGCGGGTACGAGCCGATGATTGCCGGTGGCATGGCGGATCCGGTGCCGCATCACTTGGTGGCCGAACGGGAGTTCGCGGACGAACGGTTCTGGTCGGCAGCTGCCCGGCTCGCCGGCCGCCTGGGTCACCGGGATCACTCACTCCAGCTTGTCGGCGAGGTGGAACGGCTTGCCCATTACGCGCTGCGCTGCGTGTCGTGTGATCGGCCGATCGCGACGTTCGAGGTTCAGGTTGTGGCATCGCCTGTGTAGGTCCATAGGCCCTCCCCGTTTCGTCGGCGAGGGCCTACTTTGTTCAGGCAGGACGAAGTCCGGCGCGCGACCTCGGGTGCACCGGGCCGGAGCTAGAAGTGCGGGCGGCGGGCGACGTGGGCGGCGACCGCGTCCGGGCCGGGCGTTGGTCTCCACGCTGACGTTGCGATCCTTGCCCGGCCTGGTGGCCGGGCGCAGCGATCCGCCTGACGTTCCGCATGGGGTGGCAGGTCGCGTTGCGATCCTCGCCCAGCCCGGTGGGCCGGGCGCAGCCCGGGTGATGACCCACGGGGCGCCGCCGAGGGTGGCGTTGCGATCCTCGCCCGGCCTGGTGGTCGGGCGCAGCCGGGTCGACCTGACCCGCAACGGCGCCTACAAGCCGTTGCGATCCTCGCCCGGCCGGGTGGCCGGGCGCAGCCGGTCACGGTCGCGAACGCGGCCGGGCGGTAGACGACGTTGCGATCCTCGCCCGGCCTGGTGGCCGGGCGCAGCCACCAGCGGCGGTGGACACGTGGACCTTGCCTCGGGGGTTGCGATCCTCGCCCGGTGGCCGGGCGCAGCACCACGCGGGCCGTCGAGATGTTTCGGCTGCTCGACTGGTTGCGATCCTCGCCCAGCCGGGTGGCCGGGCGCAGCGGTTCGTGAGCTGCCTGTATGGCCGTTCTGGTGTTCGGGCGCGGACAGGTGCGTGTCTTCTTCGCCTTATTTTAGGGGCTTTTCGTGGTGAGGAACCGACAGCTCGTGCGGCGGTCACCGGAGGTTCCTAGGTTGGGAAGGCCCTGGTTCATGCGCTCGGTGTCCTTGGTGCGCTTACTGAGGCTGGTGCCCGTGCGGATGTCGGCGTCGATAGACAGGGCGGGTCGCGCAGTGGATCACCAGGAGTAGTCGGCTCGCGTCGAAGTGTCACACGGTGGCGATAGGGTCCGGCGCGTGCTCGATCCCGACCAGAGTGCGGCAGCCCAGCTAGCGCGAACTGCTACTGGTGGCTATCTGACATTGACGGTGGGTGTTTCGGCGTGGCGGGATGGACGGGCTCAGATGCGGCAAACCGTGGATTGAGGACTATTCGTGTCTAGTGGTACGCCGTTGTGGGCGCATAGCCCTGCCCTGGGTGGGGGGTGGCACAGCCTGGATGCGCATCTGCGAGCGGTCGCGGATCTGGCAGGCAACTTCGCTGCGCCGTTCGGTGGTCAACAGGTCGCGTACTGGTTGGGGCGGTTGCATGACGTGGGGAAGGCGTCGTGCACGTGGCAGGCGGGCTTGGCGCGGGCAGCGGTCACGGGCGGCCGGGTGGGCACCGATCACAAGGCGTTGGGAACGCGGGTCGCGCACGAGCGGGGCCTGGGCGGCTTCGCGGTGGGTATCTGGGGCCATCACAGCGGCCTGGTCGACATGCAGGATCTCGGGCCGGCGTTGAAGTCACGGGTGACCGACGGTGCCGCTGAGGTGGCCAGCGCTGAGCAGGTCCTGGATGGGTTGGTGGCGGACCTACCCGCTGATCTACGTGCGGCGGTGCCGCCGGTGTGGCGCGAGGACCGTCTGGTGGGTGAGATGGCGGTCCGGTTGTGTTTCAGCGCGCTGGTCGACGCGGACTTTCTGGACACTGCCGCGCACTTCGCCGGCTTGCCGGCGCCGCGGGTGCGCCCGGAGGCGGACCTGGGGGTGTTGTACGAGCGGTTCACCACCCGCCGGGCTGGCAAGCTCGCCACACGCCGGGGTTCGCCGATCGATGCGCTGCGGGAACGCATCTACGCCGGATGTGTGGAGGCCGCCGAGCGTCCGGCGGGGATCTTCCGGTTGGCGGCGCCGACCGGGGCGGGTAAGACGTTCGCGTCGGCCGGGTTCGCGTTGCGGCACGGGCACCGGCACGGCAAGCGACGGGTCATCGTCGCGGTGCCGTTTTTGACGATCACCGAGCAGAACGCCCTGCAGTACCGCGAGCTGCTCGACGACGAGCGGGACGCCGATCCGGTGGTGTTGGAGCATCACAGCGGCGTCGACTTCGACGCAGGCGGAGCGCGGCGGTGGGCGCGGCTGGCGGCGGAGAACTGGGATGCGCCGTTCATCGTGACCACGTTCGTGCGCCTGTTCGAGTCGTTGTATGCGCGTAAGCCCGCCGCGGTGCGCCGGCTGCACCGCCTGGCCGACTCGGTGATCGTGCTCGATGAGGTGCAGGCGCTGCCGCCGGCGATGCTGATGCCGATCCTGGACGGGCTGCGCCTGTTGGTGCAGCACTTCGGCGTGACGGTGTTGTTGTGCTCGGCCACGCAGCCGGACTTCTGGGCGTTGAGCCCGTTCGCGCACCTGGAGGCCACCGACCTGATCACCGACCTGCCAGCGGTGGCCAGCCGGCTGCGTCGGGTCTCGTTCGAGTGGCAGCTCGACCCGTCGCCGACGCTGGCCGGCATCGCAGCCCAGGCCGCCGCGCTGGGCTGCGCGATGGTGGTGGTCAACACCACCGCCGACGCGCAGACCGTCTTCGCGCAGTGGCGCCACACCGGCGACGAGTGTGACACCGCGCAAAGGGTGGCGTGGCATCTGTCCACCCGGATGTGCCCCGATCATCGTCGTCGGGTGCTGGCCGAGGTGCGACGACGGCTGGACGCGGGCCTGCCGGTGCTGCTGGTGTCCACTCAACTGATTGAGGCCGGCGTCGACATTGACTTTCCGGTGGTGTTCCGGGCGCTGGCACCGGCGGACTCGTTGCTCCAGGCCGCCGGCCGGGCCAATCGCGAAGGCCGGCTTGCCGGGTTGGGCCGGGTGGTCATCTTCGCCGCGTCGGATGCCCGTCAGCCGCCGTCGTACCGGGCCGCGGTCGGGGCCACGCTGCTGCATTTCGGGCCGGGCCGAGATCCCGACGACGTCACGGCGTTGCCGGCCTACTACCGGTCGCTGTACGACGCGTTGAACCTGGCCGACCCCGGCCACGTCGGGCAGCGCATCCAGCAGGCCCGCACCCGATGGGCGTTCGAGACCGTGGCCAGCGGCCCGGTGATCGACGCGACCAGCGGCGTCCGGGACCAGACTCAGGCGTTTCGGATGATCGACGATGACAGCCTCGCCGTGATCACCCCGCAGGCCGCCGACCCCGATGAGCGTCAAGAGGTCGACGACGCCCTGACCCGGCTGCGGGATGCACCGGTACCGGCGATGGGCGACGTGCGCCGGTTGCAGCCGTACACCACCACCCTGAACCGCAGCGTCCTGCGCGCCCGCCCGCATGTGCAGGCGCTGCTGCGCCCGGTGCTCGGCACGCCGGGCACGGCTGGCGCGCTGGTCGAGTGGTGCGGCGACTACGACGACGCGACCGGTATCACCATCGACACCGCAGTGGAAGGACTGGTGCTGTGACCGACCCCCATGCACTCGTTTTGCCTCGTAACCGAGCTGGTGAGCCGCCGGTGGCGGTGCAGGTCCGCGGCGACGCGGCGCTGTTCTCGCGCCCGGAGCTGAAGGTCGAACGGGTCACCTATCCGGTGATGACGCCCTCGGCGGCGGTGGGGGTGCTGGAGGCCATCTTCTGGAAACCCGAGATGCGCTACCGCATCGTCGCGATCGAGGTGCTCAACCCGATCCGGCAGTTCACCATCCGCCGGAACGAGACCAGCGACGTGCCTGCGCTGGCTGATGCGATCAAGGGCGGTCGGCGGGTGGACACCGTGGCCCACCGCGACCAGCGCAACGCGGTCTGCCTGCGCGACGTGGCGTACCGCATCCACGCGCACATCGAGACCCGCGCGCATGCCGACAAGCCCGCCGCCGCCTACCGCGACCAGCTGCGCCGCCGGGTCCGCCGCGGCGCCTGCTTCCAGCAGCCCTATCTAGGTACCCGTGAGTTCAGCGCCGACTTCTGCTGGCCCGACGACACCCCGCGCCAGTACACGCTGAGCGAAGACCTGGGCATCATGCTGCACTCCATTGAGCGCGACCCGCGCGGCGTGGTGAGCATGCAGTGGTTCGCCGCCCGCCTGGATGTCGGTGTGCTGCATGTACCGGAACACGGCCTCACCTTGGACCTGCCGGGTGGGGGACGCTGATGCTGCTGCAACGCCTGGTCGAGTTCGCCGATGCCAGCGGCGAGGTTGTCCCGCCGTTCTACGCGCGGAAGGCGGTGCGATGGCTGCTCGACCTGCACCCCGACGGCACTGTTGCCGGCCCGCTGACCGACACCGCCGACCCGAGCGACCGCGCCCGGAAGTACGGGGTAGCGCGGCTGGTGCCGTCGGTCACCCGCACCGTCGGTATCGCGCCGGCGTTGGCCGTGGATAACCCGGAGTACGTGCTCGGCTGGATCGGTGAGGGCAGCAACCCGGAGCGGGCGCCGAAGCAGCACGCCGCGTTCAAGGAACTGATCTACGCCTGGGACAAGCATGTCGGCGACCCGCGCGGCCCGGCGCATGCGATCGCCGAGTTCTACCGCCACCAGCGCGACGCGAGTGTGGACCAGCCGCCCGGGTGGGGGCGCGGCGACCTGGTCGCGTTCCGCGTTGCCGGCACCGTGGCCTGCACCAGCGAGGCGGCGATCGGCTACTGGGCTACGGTCGCCGCAGCCCGCAAGGGCTCCGGAGCGGTCGGGTTGTGCCTGGTCTGCGCCCGGGTGCAGCCGCTGCTCAAGACGATCCCGCAGCAGATCCCCAGCCGGTGGCTGCCCGGGACGTTGAAGAACGCGTCGCTGGTCAGCGTCAACGAAGCCGTACACGGCTATGAACTGAAGAAGTCACTGGTACACACCCCGATCTGCACCGGCTGCGCGTTGAAGTTCACCTCCGCGCTGACCACTCTGCTGTCCGACCCCAACCACAGCGTGGCCTACTCCGGGCAGAACACCCGCCTGGCGTGGTGGATCGTCGGCGGCGCCGACTACGACCCGATGGGCGCTCTCGAGCAACCTAACGACGCCGACGTGCCGCAGCTGCTCGCCGCCGTGCGCGGCGGCTCGCACACCGAGCTCGACGATACCTCGGCGTTCTGCACCGTGACCGTCGCCGGTAACTCCGCCCGCGTCGTCGTCCGTGGCTGGGTCCAGATGCCCCTACCGCAGCTCAAAGCCAACATCGCCGCGTGGCTGACCGACCTGGAAATGGTCGACGCGTTCACCGGCGCACCCACCCGGATTCCGTTGGGCCATCTGACCCGCGTCAGCGGACGGTGGGACACCCGCAAAAGCGTCTGGAAAGAGTTCGGTGCCTCTGGTGAGGACCGCCCCCACGGCGCGCACCGCGCCCTGCTGGCCGCCGCCCTGCTCGGCCGGCCCCTGCCACCACACCTGCTCACCCACGTGATCCACCGCATCCGCGCCGACAGGCGCGTCGACACCGCCCGCGCCGCGCTGATCCGGCTGATCCTGCGCCGCCACCCGCGTATCCCCGCTCCCGACCGGAAGGCCCTCATGGCGACCCTGAACCCCGACCACCCGTCACCGGCCTACCTCGCCGGCCGGATCTTCGCCGTCCTGGAAGACCTACAACTGGCCAACGCCCGCGCCTACAACCAGAGCATCAACACCACCTTCGCCGACCGCTACTTCTCCCGCGCCATCACCAGCCCGCTCAGCGCCCTGGTCGCCGGACGCCGCGACGCCCGCGCCTGGCTCAAACGCCTACGCCGCGTGCGGCCAAAGTCCGCGTACTTCTACGAACAGCGCCTCGACGAACTGTTCAACCAGATCGCCGACGCCGGCGGAATCCCCGCCGCCGTCGTCGTCGTCGAGCAAGCCGCATTCATCCTCGGCTACCACCAGCAACGCGCCGCCACCACGGTGGAACGTCAGCAGGCCAAAGCCGCCAGCGGCGCCATCGACCCTGACCTCGATGTCGACAGCGACGACACCGCCCTCGACATCGACAGCAGCACCGACGCCGACACTGAAGGAGTCCCGGCATGAGCGCCGCCCACCTCGACCCCACCCGCCGCCACGACGCCGTGCTGCTGTTCGACGTCACCGACGGCAACCCCAACGGCGACCCCGACGGCGGCAACCAGCCCCGCACCGACGACGAAACCGGCCAGGGCCTGGTCACCGACGTCGCCCTCAAACGCAAAATCCGCGACACCGTGGCCCTGCTGCGCGGCGACGACCCCCGCTACGGCATCTTCGTCGAAGCCGGCCACGCCCTGAACACCCGCATCGAGCAAGCCCTCAAAGCCAACCCCGGCAACCCCGACAACGCCCAACAATGGCTGTGCCAGCACTACTTCGACATCCGCATGTTCGGCGGAGTACTCAGCACCGGCACCACCAAAGGCGGCGCCGGCAAAGTCCGCGGCCCAATGCAACTCACCTTTGCCCGCAGCCTCGACGCGATCCTGCCCACCGACCACGCCATCACCCGCGTCACCCCCACCCGTCCCGAAGACCTCGCCGCCGGCAAGGTCACCGAGATGGGCTCCAAATGGACCGTGCCCTACGGGCTGTACCGCGCCCACGCCTTCTTCTCCGCCCCCCGCGCTACAAAAACCGGCGTCACCAGCGACGACATGGCCACCCTCTGGCAAGCCCTCACCGTCATGTTCGACCACGACCGCGCCGCATCACGCGGCGAAATGAAACTCTGCGGCCTGTACATCTTCAACCACCCCGACCCCCTTGGCGTCGCCCCCGCCGCGACCCTCACCAGCCGGATCACGCTGTACCGCGCCAACCCCGACAAAGCACCACGCCAACACACCGACTACACCCGCAGCATCGACACCACCGACCTGCCTACCGGCGTCGAATTCACCCCACTGGTCGACCTCTGGCCATGATGGCTCCACACGCAGGCGCCCGGCCGTCAGGTGGGGCGAGGATCGCAACGGCAACGCGTACCGCCCAGGCGAACCAAAATGACATGGGGTTGCGCCCGACCATCAGGTCCGGGCGAGGATCGCAACTGCGTCGCCTGCTCCGCGGCCGCCGTACCCGTCGTCAGACTGGGCGGGGCGACCTGGCTGGGCAAGGATCGCACTTCCTCTACACCCAAACTTGGTGTGCGTCCTCGAGCAGCTGCGCCCGGCTTTCAGGCCGGGCGAGTATCGCAACGAGGTATGAGGAAACGCCATGCCCCTACTGCAGGAGCTGCGCCCGGCCACCAAGCCGGACGAGGATCGCAACTGGGGCATCCCGTTGGCCCCGTACACGGCCCTGCATGGCTGCGTCCGGCCACCAGGCCGGGCGAGGATCGCAACTTTCGATCGAGATCACTGTTAGGGGGATCCCGCACGCTGCGCCCGACCATTAAGCCGGGCGAGGATCGCAACCTCCGCGGCTATGAGCAGCCCGCCCTGTACGAGAAGGCTGCGCCCGGCTACCAGGCGCCGGGCGAGGATCGCAACTTCGGCCCCGATGGTGTGTTCGAGCTGTGAGCGAGCACTGTGCCTGGCTCGCCAGCCGGGCGAGGATCGCAACTCGGCTTGTTGACCAGCCCGGCCGCTGCGCCCGGCCGTCAGGCCGGACGAGGATCGCAACATCTGGTGGCACGCCACCGGCAAGGCCACCGGCAGGCTGCGCCCGACCATTAAGCCGGGCGAGGATCGCAACTACCAGCGCCCGCTGACGCTGCGCGACATCGTCGGGCTGCGCCCGACCACCAGGCCGGGCGAGGATCGCAACGACAAGCAAGTGTCCGCGGTCAAGGCCGCTACACACCTGCGCCCGGCCACCAGCCCGGCCGAGGATCGCAACTTCGAGGAACCGCTGGCGAAGACGGGCGCCACCGGGCGGGCTGCGCCGGCCACCAGGCCGGACGAGGATCGCAACAGCCAGGCGTTAGCAGGTTTGCTGTGCTGAGTCCGCGCGGCTGCGCCCGGCCACCAGGCCGGGCGAGGATCGCAACCAGATCAACATTTCCTGGATCCACCCCCGCGTGACGCTGCGCCCAGCCACCAGGCTCGGCGAGGATCGCAACGGCTCCGTCGAGCCGACCCGCTCCGACACCACGCTCGAGCTGCGCCTGGCCGTCAGGCCGGCCAGGATCGCAACATCTGGCCGTGCCCTCACTGCGGCGGCCGCTCGCCGCGCTGCGCCCGGCCACAAGGCCGGGCGAGGATCGCAACACGTTCAAGGTGTTGCTCCCGCATCAGAGGTACGTGCTGCGCCCGGCCACCGGGGCGGCAAGGATCGCAACGCGCAGTGCTGCCGGTAGCGTTCGCCCCCATGCCTCGGTTGCGCCCGGTCACCAGGCCGAGTGTCCGAAAATCGACCGTTTCCCGGACAAGATCAAGAACTGGCTCAGGCGGCGATCAGGGCCGTCTGTGTGATCTTCGACGGTATGTGGCGGCGAACTTTCGGGGGTTCGTGGCGTGACCACAGGGCGTGCGACTGGACGTTGAGATCGTTGTCATAGCGCCCTCCGTGCTGTGCGGGCACGGTGATGTGATGACGACAGCTCAGTGGTATCAGGCGTTTGCGGTTCGTGAGGCGCGGGGCCAGTCGCCGACGTACGAGGCGCTGGCCTTGGCGGTTGGTGCAGACCAGCAGGTGTTGGGACTCCTGGATGGGTTGCCGGAGGAGAAGCGGCAGCCGAACCTGCTCCTTGCCGCGGCTCAGTACCTTGGTGCGCCGCTCGGCGCTCCGGATGACTTCCTGGACTGGGTCCTGCAGAACTGGTCGGCGTTGTCCGCCACCATGCTCCAGCGGCGGACGCAGACGAACGAGCCGGCCCGATGTGCCACCCTGCTGCCGGTCCTGGCGCGACTGCGGCAGCCCCTCGCGCTGTTGGAAGTCGGTGCTTCCGCCGGGTTGTGCCTGTATCCCGATGCCTACCAGTACCGCTACGGTCAGGACCAGCAGGTGCTCGGCCCTGCGGTCAGCCCGGTACGGCTGACCTGCGCAGTCAGCGATAACGTTCCACGGCCGGTATCGATGCCCACGGTGGCGTGGCGCGCTGGCCTGGACCTCAATCCGCTCGACGTCAACGATGACGATGATGTGCGGTGGCTCGATGCGCTGATTTGGCCGGAGCAGCAGCAACGGCGCGAGCGGCTGCAAGCCGCGGTTGACATCGCCCGCGCGGATCCGCCGCGCATGGTCAAAGGGGATCTGCTCGCCGACCTGCCGGCGCTGGCCGCCCAGGCGCCGGCCGATGCCACGCTGGTCATCTTCCACAGCGCGGTACTGACCTATGTTCCGCCGGACACCCGTAGTGCCTTCATCAACCTAGTCCGTGGTCTGCCCGGGCACTGGATCTCGAACGAAGGCGTGGGCGTTCTGCCCGAACTGGCGGCAACCATGGAGGTCGATCCCGCAGGCCCGGCAAGGTTCCTGCTTGCGGTTGACGGCCAAGGCGTTGCTTTCACCGGTCCCCACGGCCAAGAGATCCAGTGGCTGGCTCACCACGAGTCCTCCGCGTGACACTGCCTGAGCGGATGGCGGTCGTTCCTCTTCGAGCTCAAGCCGCCGGTTCGACGGCGGTCAGATAGCGGTGCAACGAGGTCTTCGGGATGCCGGTCTTGGCCGCGATCGCGCCGAGGCTGGCGCCCTGTGCTTTGAGCAGTCGGGCGTACTCGATGCGGTCGGCGGGGTGAGCGACGGGGCGGCCGACGTGCCGGCCTTTGGCCTCAGCGACGGCGCGGGCGTTGGCGGCGCGTTCGGCGGTGAAGGTGCGTTCCATCTCGGCAAACAGGGCGAGCAGCAGGAACGCAATGCGGCCCATGCCCTCGTCGGCGGTGTTGATCGGCAGCGGGTCGGCCAGTGAGCGCACGCCGACACCCCGCTCGGCGAGGTCGTGCACGAGGTTGAGCACCTCACGCAGGTTGCGGCCCAACCGGTCGAGCGTGTGCACGACGATCGTGTCGCCGGCGCGGGCGTACTTGAGCAACGCGGCCAGGCCCTCGCGGTCGACGGTGGCGCCGGTGCGCTTGTCGGTGAAGATCCGCTCGCCACCGATACCGGCGGCGGTAAGCGCTTCGAGTTGGCGCTCGAGGCTCTGCTTGGTGGTGGAGACGCGGGCGTAGCCGAGGTCGAGCCCGGCCGGCGGGTGCGGTGCGGCGGCTGTCACCACGCCATCGTACCGGAACTCGTTTCCGTACTATCGTTTCGGAACGCTATTTGTGGAACGACTTTTGGAACGGCTGGCGGCCGGTTTCCGGCGTGCGGTCACGCCGCCGGAATTGCCGTTCCACTTCCTTGGATATGGAACACCTCCGCGTGTCCGTCCGGCACATCGACCGATGTGGACATAACCTACGGCGGTGCGCGGCTCGCACCTTCCGTCGGCGCTGGCCGGTCTGGCCGAGCTGCCGGAGGCCGCGCGGGCACAGGCGCTGCACCGGTGGCGGGTGCTGCGCCCGCACCTGCACGACGGGGTACCGCTGCCACGGGCGGCCGGCGAGGCGGGGGTGGCATTGCGCACCGCGCAGCGGTGGCTGACCCGCTACCGCGCCGACGGCCTCGCGGGGCTCGCCCGCCGGGCGCGCGCCGACCGTGGCACCCGGCGGCTGCCCGAGCAGCTGCGGCTGCTGATCGAGGGCCTGGCGCTGCGCCCGCCCGGGCCGTCAGCGGCGCACGTACACCGGATTGTCGTCGACGTCGCCAAGCACGAGGGCTGGCCGGTGCCGTCCTACGCCACGGTGTACACGATCGTGCGCGGCATCGACCCGGCGATGCGAACCCTGGCTCTGGACGGAGACAAGCGCTACCGGGAGGTGTTCGACTTGATCCACCGCCGGGAAGCAGACCGGCCGAACGAGGTCTGGCAGGCCGACCACACCCAGCTCGACCTGTGGGTGATCGCCCCGTCGGGCAAGCCGGCCCGGCCGTGGCTGACCGTCATCGAAGACGACCACTCCCGCGCGATCGCCGGGTACGCGGTCAACCTCGGCGCCCCGTCGGCGATCCAGACCGCCCTCGCCCTGCGGCAGGCGATCTGGCGCAAGAGCGAACCCGGCTGGCACGTCTGCGGAATCCCCGACACCTTCTACACCGACCACGGCTCGGACTTCACCTCCCAGCACATGGAGCAGGTCGCCGCCGACCTGAAGATCCGCCTGGTGTTCTCCCAACCGGGCAAGCCCCGCGGCCGCGGCAAGATCGAGCGGTACTTCTCCACGATCAACCAGATGTGCCTGCCCACCCTGCCCGGCTACGCCCCACGCGGCACCAAGGACCGGGCCGGACAGGCGAAGCTCTCCCTCGCCGAGCTCGACGCGGCGATCGGCCGGTTCATCGTCGCGGAATACAACCAGCGCCCGCACAGCGAGACCGGCCAGCCGCCGCAGGCCCGTTGGGACGCCGCCGGATTCCTACCGCACCTGCCTGACAGCGTGGAACAGCTCGACCTGCTGCTACTCACCATCGCCAAGCCGCGCAAGGTCCACCCCGACGGCATCCACCTGTTCGGGCTGCGCTACCTCGACACCAGCGTGCTCGGCGAGTACGTCGGCGAGGCGGTCACCATCCGATACGACCCGCGCGACGTCGCCGAGATCCGCGTCTTCCACGACGAGAAGTTCCTGTGCCGGGCCATCTGCCCCGAGCTGGCCGCGCAGAACATCGGCATCAAGGAGATCTCCGCCGCCCGCAACGCCCGCCGCCGTGGCCTGACCCACGGACTGACCGAACGCGCCAGCGTGGTGGACCGGCTCCTGGCCGTGCACCAGCCACCCGAGCCCGTACCCGCGGCACCGCAGGGCGAGCCGGCCCGGCCGACCGCACCGGCGCTGAAGCTCTACCGGGAGGACTGAGCAATGGCCGACCCCGAGGTCGAAGACACCCCCGAGCAGTGGGCGGCCAAGGAGGCCGCCATCGCGACGCTGCCCACCCTGACCGAGCAGCCCGAACCGCCGCCCGCCGAGGCGCCGTTCGTCATCACCAAGGAGTACCGGCGCTTCGCCGAGTTCGCCGACGCCGTACGCCGCGAGCGCTACATCGGGCTGTGCTACGGCCCGCCCGGGGTCGGCAAGACCCTGTCCGCGCGGCGGTACGCCCGCTGGGACCTGGTCGAGCACGCCGTGCAGACCTTCAAGTTCTTCGAGACCGAGAGCATCCCGCGCGAAATCCTCGACACCCGCAGCGCCGTCTACACCCCGAAGGTCCACAACAGCCCCAGCCGGCTGGAGAAGGAGCTGGCCTTCGTCCAGGATCGGGTCTCCTGGATGGTCCAGACACTCGAGCACCCCGAGCACGACCCGCCGGCGCTGTCGCGCCACCAGGGCCGCTTCGCCGAGCTGCTGCTCGTCGACGAGGCCGACCGGCTCAAGACACCCACCCTGGAACAGCTGCGTGACCGGCACGACCGCACCGGTGTCGGGCTCATCCTCATCGGCATGCCCGGCATCGAGAAACGCCTGGCCCGCTACCCGCAGCTCTACAGCCGCGTCGGGTTCGTGCACCACTTCCGGGTGCTCTCCGCCGAGGAACAGGCGTTCGTCCTGGCCCGGCACTGGCCCGAACTCGGCCTGCACGACCCGCAGGACTTCACCACCGCCGAGGCCCTCGCCACGATCATCCGCATCACCAGCGGCAACTTCCGGCTCACCGCCCGCCTCGTCGCCCAGATCAAGCGCGTCCTGGACATCAACCACCTGACGGTGGTCACCAAGGAAGTCGTCGAGGCCGCCCGCGAGTCCCTGGTCATCGGCGTGCTGTGACCGTCATCGGCTACGCCCGCACCCGACCAGTCGACGACATCACTGCGGTCCGCGCCGAGCTGACCGCCGCCGGCTGCACCGCGATCTACTGCGACGAGCAGGTCTCCATCCGCGCCCACCAGCCCCAGCTCGACCGCGCGCTTGCTGCCGTCCCGGCCGGCGGCACCCTCATCGTCTGCCGGCTCATCCACATCGGTCGCTCCCTGGACTACCTTGCCGACTTGCTCATCCAACTCGACCACCGCGGCGTGCGGTTCCGTGCCCTGCGCGAACAGCTCGACACCGCCGAGCACGGAGAACTGCTCCGCCAGGTCACCCACGGCCTGATCGAAACCCAGAAGGCATGGCGCTCCGAGGCCACCCGAGAAGGACTCGCCGAGGCCGTCGCCGCCGGCCGCAAGCTCGGCCGGCGACCAGGACCGCCTCCGCTGACCCAGGAGCAAGACGAACTGGCGCAACACCTGCGGGCCACCGGCGTGCCCGTCACCGAGATCGCCGACCTGATCGGCGTCTCCCGCAGCAAGCTGTACTGCGTCCAACCGCCCGAAGCAGCAACGCCAACTACCGGCGAAGATTCAGCGCCGTAGACCTTTGAAGGTCACAGCCGTCTGAAAAACCCGTCCGAAAATGCCATGTGTCCAACAAGGCGATCACGGGTTTCTCGGACACAATGGACGGGTGAGCGACTTCGACCCCCGGCGCGTGCATCTGCCGGCCGGCTTCCTGCCCGCCGGTCGACGGAGCCGCGCCGTCTGCACCTGCGGTCACCCCACCACGCCCCGCGCCGACGAGGCCCGCGCGCTCACCGCGCTGCTCACCGAGCACGGCAGCACCCGGCCGGTCTGCTCGCTGTGCGGCCGCGACTTTGACGACTTCCCGCGCGAGGCCCTGATCGGCCGCAGCGTGCAGATCCTGACCGACCCGGTGAGCCGCGCCGAGACTCTCGTTTGCAAAGACGCGCCGCAGTCGTGCCGTGAGGGCGCCGCCCAACGGCAGGTCCAGCTTGACCGCGCCGCGTACGACGAGCTCGGCATCGAGGGACCACGACCGCGGCTAACAGTGCTTCCGGGAGGAAAGCAGTGACCGGCCCCGGCATGCCGACCGCCTCGGGCGCGGTGATGCTCAGTTCGCCCGACGACCCGCTCGCCGCGGCGCCGATCGCCGGCGTGCTCGTCGGCTACGGCCGGGTCTCCACCCGGGAGCAGAACCTCGCCCGGCAGCAGACTGCGCTGACCGCGGCCGGCTGCAAGCGCTGCTTCTTCGACAAGGCCACTGGCAAGAACACCGACCGGCCCGAGCTGGCGAAGATGCTCGACTACGTACGCCCCGGCGACGTCCTGGTGGTGGTCTCCCTCGACCGGCTCGGCCGATCCCTGGAAGACCTGATCGGCATCGTCGGCCAACTCAAACGCCACGGCGTCGGCTTCCAGTCGCTGCACGAGAAGCTCGACACCACCACCGCCGGCGGCATGTTCGTCTTCCACGTCTTCGCCGCTCTGGCCGAGTTCGTCCGCACCATCATCGTGGCCAACACCAACGAGGGCTTGGCCGCCGCCCGCGCCCGCGGGCAGCGCCTCGGCCGCCCCCCGGCCATGACCCCGGAGAAGATCGCGTACGCGATGCAGCTGCTCAACGAGCCGGACCACTCGATCTCCTCGATCGCCAAGCTGCTCAAGGTCTCGCGCAGCACCTTGTATAAGGCGCTGCCCGAGCTGCTGCCCAACCAGCCGGACCCAGCGAGCGTGGAGGCGCGGGTGACCGAGCTCCCGCCGGACTCGCGGCCGGGCCCGCCGTCGCTCGATCAGCACGACCAGCTCCTCACCCAGCGCCGCCCGGCCGACGCCTGAGCGAGCTCCGAGCCCCTTGGGATCGATACCGGCGCACCGGTCTCTACCAGCGCGGATATGTCGTACCGGGGCCGTACCGTAGATCCATGATCAACCCCGGGACGGTACCCATCGACGACGCCCGCGAAGACCTCGCGGTCTCCGCGCTCGACGTGTTCCTGACCGCCGTCCAGGCCCGCGCCGCCGAACTCGAGAACGCCCCGCTCAAACGCCGTATCGCTGGACTCACCGGCGAGGCGAAACGCGACCCGGCGGCGGACCGCGACGGCCGGTTCGGAACCTCCGTGCGCCCGCCTTCGGAAGACGACACCGGAGGCCGTCCGAACTCCGGCTCACCCTGGCCGTTGGCGTTCGCGGTGCTGTTGAAGTTCTACGGCCGGTACCGGCGGTTCCCGCGGGGGCGGGCGGAGTTGCGTGACGAGGTCGTGGAGTTCGTGGCGGCGCAGGTGCGGGTGCCGGCGCAGGCCGCACCTGATCGAAGCGCACGCCCCCGCAACGCTGCAACGCCTCCCGCCGGACGCCTATCGATTCGGCGAGTTACCGACATAACTCCTGTCCAACCCGCTTTTAGCAGGTTGGACAGGCCTCGCGCCGGACGAGCCAGGTGAACTGGGTGCTGCCGGAGCGACCCGCCGCGTCGGTCGCGCTCACAGTGACGGTGTAAGTGCCGAACTGAGTAACGGTGCCGGCGATCACGCCGGTGCTGGAGTTGATCGACGTGCCCGTGGGCAGCCCGCTGGCGGACCAGCTGTAAGGGGCGGTCCCGCCGGTCGCGGTCATTTGCAGATATGCGGAGTCATAAATGTAGGTACTCTGGCTGCCCGGGTTGACCACGGCTGGGGGTGGCGGAGCGCAACTGATGCTGGTGCTCGGGCTCTGCCACCGGTACGACTCCGGGGTGGGGTCACTCACGGAGGCGTACCAGTACGCCACGTAGTTGCCGGGTACGCAGCTCGCCGCCGTGATCGCCCACGCTCCCCCGAGGCCGGAGTCGTCGTCGGACCCCACGAGCGTCCCGTCGCGGTAGAGGTGGACCGACGCGTAGGCGTGGGATCCGATGTCGCAACTGATCAACAGTTCGGCGCTGACCTGTGCCGGGTTGCTCCAGTTGTTGGGGCCGCCCGACCGGAAGGTACAGAAGCCGGCGGCGGCGGTGGCCGATGCGGGCGCGGGGATGAGGATCGCCGCCACCGCCGTGATGGCCAACGCCGCCACGGCCAGCGGCCTCCTCCGCGGAAGCCATCGTGCGATGTTCATTGCCACGAGTTCCTTTCCTGAGGTCGGATTCGATGGGACGACCGAGCGCGTTCATGTCGGAGGTCGGCTCGACAGGTGGCTCACGATCGGTAGGGCGGCGGTACATCGCCGGCTCTGGTCAGGTGGACACCGCCACGCGCCCGTTCTCGCCCGACGCTCAGCGGCGGTCCGCTGCACAGACGCGGTCCACCGAGCCCAACCCGATACTCAGCGCAGTGGGTGCGTTCCGTCATTCACGGACGCGATCACCCTAAGCACGACGACTAGACGGAGACTGGACGACACTGAACCGGACCACACCGGCTACTGAGCATCATTTGCTGGTCGAGGGAGCGGACCTGAGCGGGGCGCAGCTACGGCGCGCGAACCTGAGAGGGGCGCAGCTGCCGAGCGCGAACCTGAGAGAGGCGCAGCTGCAGGGCGCGTACCTGAGCGGGGCGCAGCTGCAGGGCGCGACCCTGTTCGCGGCGCAGCTGCAGCGCGCGTTCCTGTTCGCGGCGCAGCTGCAGGGCGCGGACTTGGAAGACGCAAACGTGGCTGAGGCGCGGCTGTATGACAAGCGCGACGACACCACAGTTGTCGTCTCAGCCGAGCAGTTGGCAAAGGCCAAAGGATGGCAGACCGCCATCCTGTCCGAGGTCGTTCGCCAACAGATTGCCGCTCTCCAGGAGGCCCACGCCGAACCAGAAATCGCCGCCCGCGAACGGTTCGGCGATCCGTCACCGTGACGCCACCCCGAACACCACACCTACCCCCACGTTCCTGTAGACCGGCCCCGGCATCGCCGGGCGGACCACCCGGGGAAGGAGACCGAGGCTGACCACTACGGTGAAGACCTCCAGAGCTCGACGTCGGCGGGGGCGAGGTCCGCGCGTAGGCGCAGGTGACGGACGGTGTGCCGGAAGCGGCCCCGCTCGTACGCCCCGTCGACGACGATCTCAGCGACCAGCAGCGGTTCGACCGGCACGTACCGCACAGGCTCGGGCTGGTCGAGCTGTCCGATCCAGGCCGCAGGTAGCGGGCATGGCCACGGGTGCGGATCGGCGGCCGCGGTCAGCATCTCGGCGGCCTCCTGCTGCTGGGTAGGCGCCAGCGGCCCGGTCCGGGCGACGTAGCGCAGCTGGCCGCGTTCGTCGAGACGTCCGAGCAGGAGAGCTCGCGGGCCGCCCAGGGTGCCGATCACCCCGCCCACGATCGCCTCCGTGGTGACGCGCCGCTTGTACTTCCACCACCCTGCCGCCCCGGGGCGATACCGCCCCGAGAGATCCTTGACGACCAGGCCCTCCGCGCCGGTGATCGCCAGCTCCTCGAACCACTGCCGAGCCTGCTCAAGGTCGGTGGTCTGCGGGCACAGCGCTAGGGCCGGAGGGGCGCCGGCGACGAGGTGCTCCAGCACGACGCGGCGCTCGCGCAGCGGCCGGGCGGTCAGGTCGACGCCATCGTGGGCCAGCACGTCGAACAACACCAGGCTCGCCGGATGCGCCGCCACCTCCGCCGGGAGCCGACGGCCGGCGGTGACGCGCCCCAGCAAGGCCGAGAACGACGTCCGTCCCGCCGCCGCGTCAAAGACGATTAGCTCGCCGTCGACCACCGTGCCCGGCGCGAACGTGCTCTGCGCTGCGACAACGACGTCGGGAAAGTACGGCCCCAGGGCCTTGAGCTGACGGCTTTGCAAGTAGACCCCGCCCGGGCGGACGAAGGTCAGGCACCGCCAGCCATCAAACTTGACCTCATAGGCGCAGCCGCCGCGGCACATCGCCGGGCCGGGAAGTTCCGGTACGCCGACCGCGCGCATCGGCACCACCGGCGGCCTGAGCACTCCCCGAAACTAAGATCAACAAGGGGTTCGGCGAGCCGAAACGGCCATGCTTGCCGCCATAGGGGCCGCCCATAGCTCAGCGCAGCCGCTTGGCTCGTAGGAGTGCGGACGCTCTCGTCGCCCTGGACGCACCCTTCGCCGTCCAGGCCGCTGAAGTTGCGCTCAACCGTCAGCCGACCGCGGGGTAGGCGGTCACCGTGTTCTGCTCGGCCGGATCGACGCCCACGCCGGCGTAGCCGCTGACGGCGACCGGGGCCAGGCCGGGCGCGGCTTCGCGGTCGGCGCCGGTGCGGGCGTCGAGGACGACCGGTGTGGTCGTGCCGGTAGTGCCGTAGACGGCGCCGTGCCACACGGCGGTGACGTTGGGGGCGGTACGCCCGGTGGCGGGTAGCTGCCACAGCAGTTTGCCGTCGGTGGCGTCGAGGGCGAATACCGCGGTGGTGCCGATCGAGCAGACGGTGACCGAGGCTTGGTCGTAGCGGCAGCCCAGCCCGGAGCCGTAGGAGCCGGCTTCGCGGTCGTTGAGCTTGCCGTCGGCGTTGATGCGGGCGTAGAAGCGGCCGCCGGTGTCCTGCTCGGCGACCAGGACCGCGTACGCGGTCCCGGCCGCGGCGAGCTCGGCGTTACGCACGTTCGCCGCGCGCCAGCGGGTCGCGCCGTCGGCGACGCCGAGACCGACGAGCTGCTGCCGCACGCTCGAGTCCGCGGCGGTGAGCCCGACGACGGTGTCGCCGAGCACCGCGGCCGCGGTGAAGGTGGTGTTGCGCCACAGCACCGAGCCGGTCGTCAGGTCGACGCCCAGGGTGACCTGCTTGCCCACGGTCAGCACGAGCGTGTTGGCCTGCGCACCGACGACGGTGACGTATTCGCCGGCGACCGCGGTGAAGTCGCCGCCGCCCTCGGCCGGGGTCGCGGCCACGCTCAGGGCGGCGAGCTGCTGGCCAGAGGCGGCGTCGGCGAGCAGGAGCTGCACGGATTGCTTCGCCGTGGTGGTACCGGAGGCGGGGGTGCTCACCGCGTAAGCGATGACGACGGCCGGGCGGCCGTCGCGTTGCACGAGCAGCGGGATGTGCCCGACCGGCTCGCCGAGCCCGCCGGGGCGCTGGACCGGTGGGTGCTGGGGGGTGAGTGCCGGAAGCCGGCGGCCGGTGAGCACGTCGGTGACCGTGGTACTGCTTTCTCCCGCCGCGTACGCCATTCCCGCGTAGAGCAGCACGTCGGAGGCTCGGGCCGGACCCAGCTTGATCGCGGTCGGCCCGAAGCGGGTCGGCGGATCGAACGTCGGCCGCGCGGGCGCCGACGACGTCGGGCCGGGTGCGGGCGGCGGGGCCGGATCGGAGGTGCACCCTGCTACGGCCAGGACGGTTAGCAGTGCCCCTGCGGCCAGCCGTCGATCCCGCACATTCGCCTCCTGGTCGTCGCCGTCATCGGGCGTGGCGGAGCGTAGCAACGCCGAGCCGGGGCGGTGTCCGTCCGGTCAGGACCCTCGCAGCTCGAAGTCGGGAAGCTGGGCCAGGACGTCGGCCGGGGCGGGTTCGACCGGCAGCGGCGCCGTGTCGACGTGGCCGCGATCAGGTGAGCACCTGCCGAACGGGCCGTACTCGCCGGTCAGGACCGTGAAGTGCGGATCGAGATGGTCGCGCCACCAGATGCTCATGCTGGATGTGGTGGCGACCGGCGTGCTGGCTGCCGCGGTGGTGGTGCAGCGGTGCCAATGGGTGTCCCTCCGCCACTTTGATTTCGCCGGTTCGGACGGTAGCCAACTGCTCGTATCATCTGGTTGGGTTTTAGTGGTTTGCCCGGTTGCGATCTTGCGCATCGAGTGAGGACCGTCGCTGTAAGTAAATGCTGCCTGACGAGATGCAGGTTCCGCTGGTACGTGAGCCGCCGTCCGGTGCATTAGTTCTAGGCGTGTCGAGATTGCGACAGAAACCGGAGGGACTGAGATGACCGATCTCTTGTATGTGCGGGGTACTCGATCCGCTGCGGAAGTCCAGCAGGAGATCGATCAGTTCTGGGCGTCCCTGGATGACGAACAGGTTCAGAAGGAGCTCGCCGCGTCGGGGATTGATCTTGACGCCGTGCCGGAGGGGGGCCGAAAGGACGCCATCCGGGTTGGCGTGCGTGGTGCCGGCGTGGATCCCACCGCAGTCACTCTGGTGGTGGCTTTCGCTCCCGTGGCCAACGCAGTCCTGATCTCTCTGTGGAAGCAGGTGCTTCTCCCACGGATCCGCAACCGTTACGGCAGCGACGCCATCCGAGATGAGAAGCCGCCTGAGTCATGAAGGCTGAGCGGGTGCTTCCGCTCCACGTCGAGAAGGCGGTCTTGGCGCGCGTACTCGTGTTCCAGGTGCTAGACCTTCATCACGCGGAGCTGGCGGCGGCCGGGTACGGCACGTTGTGGGAAGAGGTTCGGGACAGGCTGTGCCATTCGACTGTTCGTCAGCTGGAGTTCTGCTCGGCTGACCCGTTGAGTAGTTACCTGCACCGACTGGCGGAGGAGCTCCGGTCGATCATGCAGTCCTACCCTGGCGCGGATACCGAAAAGGTGTGCACGCTTCTACTGGACGAGATCGATCGGGTGCTGGCGGACGCCGGCCGCTTCCCCGGCGACCTCTTGCCAGCCGCCTTCGACAAGGCGGTGGAGGAAGCCTTTGAGCTATACCGCGCACACGGCCTCCCTGTCTCGCCGGACATGCTAGAGCGGATCACTGTTCGGTTTGATCATCAGCTTGGCTCTCTTCACTCTCCGCTACCGATCCAGCTCACTGCCGTCACATGCCTGCACGAGGAGCCGGGGGATCCGCCTTCAGCCCGCGTCGATGTGAGGGTCAACGCCAAGTTGATGGACGAGCTGACAGCCTTCTCTCTCCCTTACGTGTTGCTGCACGAGTGCGTCTGCCATGTCTTCCAAGGCCCCTGGCAAGGGGGTAGAACCTCCGCGGACCCCAGCAGCCGGTTCGCGGAGGGCTGGATGGACTATGTCGCCTTCTCTGTGCATCAGATGTTGGCCCGATCGCGGCATGGAGGATCGGGAGACCCTGACCTAACGATGACGCCTCGCGCTGCGGCGCAGGAGGAGGCCGCCGATACCGTACATAAGGCTCGATATGCTAAAAACGTCGAAGACCGGGCATGGGCGCAGCGAGCCTTGGGAGTAAGGGCTGCGCACAACATGCGTAGCCTGCTCGAGCGCTTGCCTGAAGCGCGGGCGGATCCTTTGGGGGCGTTCGTGCAGCTGAGTGTGCATCTGAACGCCTCTCCGATCGACAACCAGCAGCGGGATCTGTTTGTGGCCGGCGTATCGAAAGCCACGTTACGGGGTGTGAATCCAGAGCTAGTCCCTGTCATGCGTAGGTATCTGACTACGCACGACTTGCATGGCCTTGTTGGTGAAGTCCTTAAGTTGTTCACTTGACAAACGAATAACTAAGAAGCACACTGACTAAGCAACGGCCCGGTAGGGGGCTCTGGCCAGCGGAAGAAGGTCCTTGACCATGCTTAACCGCTACCGCGTTCTCAACGCCATCCTGGCCCTGCGGGAGTTCACCGTGGCGGACCTGGCTCATTACAGCGGCGCGAAGGACAACACAGTCCGAACCGTTCTCAGCCGGGACGCTCGCTTCGTGGAGCGAGTGGGTACGCAGGCGCAGGGTCGTCGCGGCGGCCAGCCCATCCAGTACCGGTTGTGTACCGCGACCGAAGACGAGCTTGTTGGCATGCTGCGTGAGGTCGACACCTTGGGCGTGGACCTCCCTCCTCTTCCGGAGGGCTGTTCGGACGTCGACCCAGTCGTGATGTCGCTGAAGGCCGCCGAAGACGTATTGCTGCGGCAGCTGCCAGCCGCGGCTAACGAAGAGCGTGCTCAGCTCTTGAGCCTGGCCGCAGCTGACCTAGAAATGGTCCAGTTCCTGGCCGACCATGGCGAGGCAGCTGTACATCGAGAAGTCGTCGATCTGCTTTTGCGTCTTGCCGAGGTGGAGCAGGAGGCTGCGGTGCTTACACGCGATGCCGGCGCCTGGTTGCACCGCCAAGACGCCTCGGCGCTGGCAGCGCCGAGCCATGAGGCGGAGAAGCAACTCGAGGCGCTAGGGCGGGACCTGTACAAGCTGCTTCAGGTGGTGCCAGCGGTCAGCAAAGACGACCCTCTCCTGCTGTCCGACTTGTTTCGCCGTATCGGTACTAGCCCCTTCGGTGCTGTTATTGCCAAGTTCTGTACGCCTGAGCCCCGGGCTTCGGAAGAGATCTGATCACGCTGCTTGGCAGTCGAAAGACCGAGGCCCTAGCCAGTCTTCCCGTATCCGGATCACGGAGGTAGCGGGTGGGGCCAGGACCGGCCCCACCTTCGGCCGCGCCGTCACGTAGCCCAGCCTGCCCTGTACTTGATGATCGCGACACCAACCCGATGAGCGGCGCCCCACGGCCTGGTACGGGCCGCGACGCTGTCAGATCTCGGCCACTGCGACGCCCTCCACCGGCTTCCGTGCTCGCATGGTTAGGCGTACGCCAAGGGAGGCGGTCATGGCGAGCGGCGATATTCTCCTGGCGGATCCGAGCGAGCCGACGCGGTCGCGGATTACCGGCGGACAGTCACTGCTCGCCTGCCCCGGCGCTGACCCGGTCGCGGTGCGGCCCGAGCAGGTGTGTCGGGTGGAGCGCGAGCGGGCGGTGGACGGCAGCGCCGTGCTGTCCCGGGAGACGGCGACCAACGGTGCGGGAGACCACTCCTTCGACCCGGACCTGATCACTGTGGTCACGCTCGTGGACGTGCTGCTGACCTCGCTCGGTGTGGAGCGTGGCGCCCCCGGCTCGGCGAACACCGCCGTGAACCTGGTGGGTGCGGTTTACGCGCACGCGCTGGCCGTGCCGCAGGCCCGGCTTTCGCCGGCGCCGGTAGCGGCTACGCCGCCATCCCCGCAGGACGCCGGGCCGTTGACAATGGTGCTGCGGGCTGCCACCGGGGTGTCCCGGCAGGGCCCCGTGACCTGGGCGGAAGCCGAACAGTTGTGCGCTCAGGTCGTGTCGCGGGCGTTGTCGTCGCTGGGCATGGAGCGGCTGGCTCTGACCTGGATGCTGGGCGCGGCCGCCCCGGACTCAGGGGACGACGAACCGGATCGCGAGGATGGTGGCGAGTACGACAATGCGGCCGACGAGTTCTGGGCTGAGACGGACGAGGACCGTATCAACTCCGCCACCTTCGAGGCCGAGCCGGACCCGCCCAACTCAGACCCGTGGATCGCCGCCCTGCTCGCCGCGGCGGCCGGGATGGGGATCCGTGCGACAGCGCGCGTGCGGCCGCTGCCGTCGACGGCCTTGACGCTGTTGCGTCCGCTCAGCAAGCGCAACTGGAAGCGGCTGCTGAAATGGGGCCTGCCCGCCGGGGCACGGGTGGAGTTGTACAGATGGGTGCAGCAGCGGCGGGCGAGCGGGGAGATCCGGCCGCATTCGCAGCTTGACGGGTTCATCGCGGAGAAGGCGCTACTGGCTCTCTACCTGCTGGACCGTAAAAAGGTGGCCGCGGAGGTCCTGGCCGGATCCCGAGTCGGGGGCCAGACCCTCGGCGACGTCGCCGAAGCGGGCTCGGACTGGGAGACGGTCCGCACGGCGCTGTTCAGCGTCGTGACCAATGCCGTGGGTCAGCCCGACATCCTCGACCCAGCCCTGCGGCACGTCTACGAGATCAAGCCGAAGGTGCAGGCGGTACGCGGCGCCAAGCAGCTCTACGGCCGGTACCTGCTATTCCTGAATGCCTGGGAGATCCACAAGTCAGTGAAGGGCATTCCAGCGCGGCGTGCATTGGTGTGGTCCGCGGAGGTGCTGAAAAAGTTCGCCGGCTACGTGACCCGTAAGGTGCCGCGTCGCGTCGACCTGTCGACCATTGGACCAGTCTGGTTTTGGGAGCCGGGCTCGTGGACGCCGCCGCGGCGGGTGCTGCTCTGGGACGGCCGGCTGATGGACGTCGAGGTCCCCATCCCCGGGGTGCTGTGCTACCAAATCCTCGGCAAGAATAAGGACGGTGGCGGCCCCAAGGCCGTCGATGTCCGCGACATCGGCCTGGCCCTGCTCGGCCTAGTCCTCGCGCAGGCTCTGGCCGACGCCGCCGGGCAGACTGGGGGCCCGCCTGCGGTGGAGGCACTGACCCGGGCGGCTGGCGACGACGCCTCCGGCTTGGATCTGGCGAGCTGGCTTGGTGGCGCGGCCGTCGTCGGTGCGGCGGCTGCAACCGCCGCGCGGATGTGGCAGTCGCTGAGCTTGGTCGCCGTATGGCTCGGCACGCTGGCCAAGGGCGTCGCGGGGACAGCCGCCCGCCTCGCCGTACCCGTGTGGGTCGTTGTCGACCCGGCAACCGGCGCACCGCCGGGCATGTCCGACCGATATGGCGGCGATCTGCGCCTCTGATCATCCGAAGCGAAAGGACAGTGCCATGATCGACGGCGTCGCGCCCTTCGTGCACCTGGACGTCTCCGATGCGGACAACGCGCCGGGCCTGTCCTACAACGTGCCCGATCCCACCAGCTTCCCGGGACGTAGCTACATCACCCTCGACTTCGGCGCCAACGACCCGTTCCGCACCGACGTCGCCCCGCCCCCCGCACTCCCCACACCGGTAATGATGCTGCAACCCCGGGACGGCAACGACGGTGACGTGCCACGTGGCGAGCCGCGGCACCAGCCGCCGGTACCGCAGGCTGTACTCCGAATCGTCGAGCCCGCGCCGGGCGCGGTCTTCGACAGCGGTCCGACCGGATTCGATATGCCGGTCGTTGTCCAGGCCACCATCTCCAACACCGGGGCACGCCCCCCGACTGCTACCGTCACGGTGAACGGTGTCGACACCACCGCACCGCTGACCGGCACACCGGGGACGGCTGTCTGCGAGTACACCACAGCAGTCCGGGTCACACCCGGGCCGGTTTCGGTGTCCGCACGGCTCAAATTGCCTGGCAACGACTTCGCCACACTGGCCCCGCGCCAGGTTGAGGTCCGCGAAGTACCAACACCGCCGCCACCAGACACGACCCGCCCCAGGTTGACGGTGGACACTCCGCCGGCCGGCGCGCGCCTGGCACTGTCTGGCTCTGGCACCGCCGCGCTCGAGGTCACCGGTAAGGCAGCCGACGAGGAGTCGGGGATCGATAGCTGCGTCCTGTCCCTCGACGGCGCCGACGCCACTACAGTCGCTGTGAACGCCGACGGCTCGTTCCGCGCGTCGCTGACAGTGACTGCCGACGGTGACCACCAAGTCGTGGTCCTCGCCAAGAACAAGGCCGGCGCCGCAAGCCAGGTGGAGCGGCAGTTCACCGTGACCGCCATGCCGCGCCTGCCCCGGCACCGGCTGATGTTGGTGGAGTGCCTACGGCTAACAAACTTCCTCGGCCGCTACGGTGCCGGGCGGATCGTGCAGACCTTCACCCTGCTACCCGGCGAGAAGACCAGCATCACTATCCGTACCTTCAACAGCCAGAGCAGCACAGCCACCGCCACGTCCAGCATCTTCGACAGCTTCAGCGAAACCACCGGCGACGAACTCACCACGGCCATCACCAACGAGGACACCACTAAGTCGCAAGACGAGCAGAACCTGAAGGCCAGCGTCAACGTCAAGGCTGGCGTGACGTGGGGATGGGGCTCGGCGTCGGTGGAGGCGGGACTCGCATACGGGACATCATCAGCCCGGGAACAACTCGCCAAGAACGTCACCAACGGCACCAGCCGGCACGCCGCGGAGAAATCCGCCAAGCGCGACGTCAAGGTGGACACCACCAAGACCGTCATCTCGACGAGCGAAAACGAGCAGACCATGGTGCGCACCCTGGAGAACACCAGCCTGGCGCGCACCGTGAACTTCACCTTTCGGCAGATGACCCAGGAGTTCGTCTCGATCCTGCACCTGGTCGATGTGCGAGTGGGGCACCTGATCGAGTGGTTCACCCCGGACGGCAAGCGCATGATGCGGACCCCGGACCCGGACCACCATCCTGAGATCCAGGTACCGCTCACTGACTACGAGGAGGTCGCCCTCCCGCAGCTGCACTCGCTGCTGCGGGGAATCTGCGCCGACGACGAGAGCGCTGCTCTCGCCGAGGCGACCATCCTGCGCCAGCTCGATGCAATCTTCGACTACCGAGGCGAGTGGCACCAGGTCGTCGAGGAGGTCAGCCGGCAGGTCCCGTCCCGCGACCCAGTCACCGGCAAGATCCGCACCGAGCCCGACCCGAACGACCCCGCCAAGACCGTCCCGGCCACCGAGACGATCGCCTGGACCCGTTTTGATCCGAGCCTGCGGATGACTTACCCCGAGCCCGCGGCGGGCCACGACACTGCCACCTCCGGCGGCGTGCCGGTCACCGTGCCGGGCATCATTCACGCCGTCACCACCAACACCCTGCGCACCGACGGGATCGTCGTAGACGCCTTCCTCGGCGGCGGCCTCGCGCTGGACGACTACGGCGTCCGCCTGCAGGTCGCGTTGGCCCGCACCCGCGAGGCCGAAGCGCTACAGGCCGAGCAGGACGCCGCCCGCGCCACCCAAGCACTCAAGGTGGCGGGCGGCGGCGATGCCGCCAACGCCGCAATCTGGGCCACCGTCTTCCCACACTCGGAGCCCGACGGCGACCACGACCGCGAGAAGATCCGAATGTGATCGCGGCGCTCAGCGAAGGCTGACGTTGAGTGGCACCGGCTCGCTGCGACCGACCGCGTCTAGCACCCTCACCTGGGCAGTCCCCGGCTGGGTGGCCATCGGCACCGTCACCGTGACGGCGTTGCCGCTTGCGTTCGCGGTCGCCGCAGCGACGTCGTTGATGAGCACGGTCAGGCCGTGCGGGCCTGGGTTCCACGCCCCGGTCAGAAGGAAGCTCCCGTCGCGCGCCACGGTCGTCCCGGCGGCAAGCGGGTTCACCACCGGCTCCCGGACGACGGCAAGCAGGTCGCGGCGGCTGACGTGCACGCCCGCGTCCGTAACGACAGTGACGACCGCGGAGTCGCTGGGCAGCAGGTGCTCCGGGACGGTTGCGCGCACCGACACGCCGCTGACCGAGCCTTGCACCACGTCCGCTCTCGCCCCGTTGATCTGGACGCTCACCTTCTCGGCGGCGCCGGCGGCGTCACCGACGATGAAGTTCTGCCCGTAGACGGTGAAGGACTCTCCCTTGCGGACCTCTCCCGGGTCGACACTGAAGATCGCCGGCGCATTCGTGCCGAAGGCCTTGTTGCTAACGAAAACGGCCGCCGGCCCGGCGGTGAGCAGCCACAGCACCTCCGGCACTTCGGGGAAGCCGGCGGACGTGAACTTCGAGAACCCGGTCAGGACGAAGATCACCGCGACGACGTTGAACAGGATGTACTGAAGGTCGAACAGGTCGGTGTTCCCGCTGTCGTCGGCCACCAGGTCACCCAGCCGGGGGATGCCATCGCCTTCGGGCTTCTGAATCGTGCCGCGGCGTAACCGGGTCGACACGATGACCTTCGACAGTACGACCGTCGCGATCGGGCCACCGAGCAGCGCGAGGTACGAGCCGTTGAGATTTTGCAAGGCCTTACCCCAGTCCGACGGCCAGACGAGGATCAGCGCGAGAATGACGTAAGCGATCACGAGAGTCCACAACAGGGCGACCGACTTGGTGGTGGATAACCGCTCGTCGTCGCCCATCACCACGCCGAGGACCCGGGCACGCACCGGACGCTGCCACTTCGCCAGCTCCTCATCGAGCTTGCCCCGCTCCTCCGAGTTCTTCGGCAGCTTATCCCGCCGCCGTTCCAGGCTCTTCTTCATCCCGGCTGCTCGCATCCGATCGGCCAGGACCGGGCCGAAGACGATCACGACCAGGAGCGCGACCAGCCAAATCAGGGCCCACCACTTGACGCTCATCGGGTTGACGCTCATCGGGATCAGTCCCTGGCCAATCCAACATCAGGCGACTCGTTCATCACGAAACCCCCTCACGAACCCGTAGGGAGTCGGCACAGTGCCGCCCCCAGGACGCGGGCTTCCGAAGACCGCGCACGTCATCCGCCAGCAAGAGCCCGGCACCTCACTTTCGATACCGCCGCGCAAGTCGTCTACGTCAAGTCGCCAATCCGACCCGCCTGGCCCTACTCAACTTCAGGGACCGGCGCGCAGTCGGGTCGCCAGCAAACATTCAGAGCACTGTGAGCCGGAGTTCCGTGGGGCCGCCCGACGGGGTGCCCGGCCGCAAGGGGCCCATCGAGCAGACCGGCCGCATCGACCGCGGCGGCGTACTCCCACCCGCCTGCTTCTGGGACACCATCACCACCACAGTCACCGACCCGGCACTGCTTAGCGGCTTCGGCCGCCAAGCCGAGATGCGGGGCCGACTCGGTCGCGCCGCCCGCCTGTACCAGCTCGCTGCTGCCCCGTGGCGACATCACAGCGCTGGAGCATCTGGCCTTGCTGAAGGACCGGGCCGGGGACCGTGAGGGCGCCGAACAGCTGTACCGGCAAGCCGCCGACCGCGGCAGTACCGCAGCGCTTGAGCAGCTGGCCAGGCTGAGGGAGCGGGCCGGGGACCGTGAGGGCGCCGAACAACTCGCCCGGCAAGCCGCCGACCGCGGCAGCACCGTAGCGCTCGATCTGGTGGCCCTGTGGCGGCATCGGGACGGGGACTGCGAGGGCGCCGAACAGCTACGCCGATTCGGGCTTACCGACGACGGTAATCCAGCCGACTCCGTCTCCACGCTACCGACTACGGACTCCTCGACATAAGCGCGGCCTTCGATCCGCTTGCGGCTCCTGACACCTTCCTTCCAACACCCCGCTCGCGGGGATCGAGCGGGTCAGAGCTCGGCGTCGGGCAGCTGCGCCAGGACGTCGGGCGGGGCCGGCGTGAGCGGTAGTGGCGTGGTTGCGACGTGGCCGCGGTCGGGAGAGCACTTGCCGAACGGCCCGTACTCGCCGGTGAGCACGGCGAAGTGGGGGTCGAAGTGGTCGCGCCACCAGATGCTCATGCCGGTGTCCGGGTCGGCGGCGCGCAGCGTTTCCCAGGCGCGCCAGAGCGCGTAGAGGCGGCTGATCGCCTCGGGGTGCTGCCACCACTCAGGGCACCAGTTGACGCCGCTGGCCGCGCCGACGGTCAGGCGCCGCTCGACGACCGGAGCGAGGTACCGGCGTAGGAAGGCTTCCAGGTCGCTGAACAGCGGCCGCGCCGCCGAGGGTTCCTTGCTGCCGTCGAGAGCATCGTCGACTTCGGCCGGTAGGGCGTCGGTGACGGCTGGACGTGCGCCAGCGAGCTGGTCGAGCAGGGTGGACAGGTCCGGGATCGCGGCGGAACCGGCCGGCTCGCGGTGCTCGGTCTCGCTCATCGGGGCGGGCTGTCGGTGATGCCGTTGCCCGGGTCGCCGGGCCCGGGGGTCAGCGTCCACTCGACTTTGTGGTCGGGGTCGAAGCGCTCGATCGAGGCGCGGATCGCCGCGGCGTACGGCCCGTGCTGCCAGGGCGCGGTTCGGGCCAGCACCGGGCGGGCACCGGAGCTGTAGACGATCATCCGGCCGCGGCGGAGGGCGTGCAGGGCGGCGACGTCGAGGATGCGTTCGCGGCGGGTGGAGCGGGACACGCTGTCGGCGCTGAGCGACATGCCGTTGTGGGTGGTGGAGCGCACCGTGACGTCGTGCTCTCCGATGAGTTTGCTCAGCTCTTCGAGGAAGTCGGGGTCGGCGACGCCGCCGCCGTAGGTGCGCACGTTCGCCGCGGACCACAGCTTTCTCATGCCTTCGCGGCCCCACACGTCGACGCCCTGGGCGTAGGACTGCAGGATCGTGATGATCGGCAGGCCCATCGAGCCGTAGAACGAGTACAGGGCCGGGAGCTGCCGCATCCGGCAGATGTTGGCCGCCTCGTCCAGCACCGACAGCAGCGGCGGGTCCAGACGCCGCCCGCGGGAGGTGCGGGCGCGGGCCTCGCCGGCGCGCAGTACGGCGTCGGTGAGCGCGGCGACTAGCGGAGCGGGAGAGCCGGGGCCGCCTTGCGACAGCAGGTACAGGGCGCCCGCGCCGGTGACGAACGCGGCCGGGTCGAACTCGACGATGCTCGGCGCGGTGGGCGGGGTGACCCAGGCGGCTACGGCCGGTTCGGTGAGGCAGGACAGGGCGAGCTCGGCGCCGCCGTAGATGCCGCCCCGGGTCTTGTCCGGCAGGTTGATCACACCCTCGACGGCGTAGGCGGCCAGTTCGTGCCCGTGCTGGCGCAGCAGCCGCACGGGGGTGTCGTCGCGCGGGTTGGTCGCCCACTTGTAGGCGTCGGTGATGGGCAGGCCACCGGCCGCGGCAGCGAGCAGCAGACTGGCGGTCAGGTCCTCACCCTTGGGGTCGAAGAACGCGTCGCGCTGCACGCCGGGGGCACGTTCGGCGGCGGCGAAGTGCTCGGCCAGCCGCCGCGCGTCGGTGATCGTGAGGATGGGCCGCAGCAGGTTGACCCACATGCGCTGCGGTTCGCTCCAGAGGCCTTGCGGGTCGAACACCGCGACCGGGCCGCGGGCCTCGCGAGGCCCGCGGGTGGCGTCGACGATGTCACCTTTCACCGACGTGACCAGCACAGGTCCCGGGCTGGCAACGATCGCTGGGATCGCTCGGGCGGTCGTGTTGTGGGTGACCACGAAGTCGTCGACGACGAAGAGACCATCGGACGCGGCGACCGAGATGCACACCATCTCCGCTTCGCCCTCGGGTTCGATCGCGGTGATCGTGCGTACCGGCTGGTGGGAGCGTCGTTGGGGCGCCACGTCCGACCAGCGTTGCTGCTTGCGGGGCAGCCGGAACGGCTGCACGGCGAGGGGTAGGCGCAGGTGCAAGCGGTAGCTGGGGGCGTGGGTCGTTTCCCGGCGGCGGGTGGTGACCAGGCCGCCGAGGGACTGCACGAGGAACCGCACGTCGTCGGCCAATTGCGGTGATGACGTGCTGTAGTCCACGACGCCAGCGCGGTCGATGCTGCCGTCGGTGTCGAGCAGCCCTTGCAGCACGGCGGTGCGGGTGGCGACGTCGGCGAGCAGGTACGCCGGTGGCACGAACTTGGTCGTCGAGCGGCAGCTCATGACGCCGAGTTCCCGCAACCCGGCCATGAGCTGGTTGCGGACGCCGCGGGGCGCGGTCAGTGCCCAATGGTAGCGGGATCCTTTCACCGGCTTGGCAGTGACGTCGACGGGCAGCAGGGGCTGCAACAACGGCAGCAGGTCGAGCGCCTCCGCGGTGGACAGCCGTACCTGGCCGGCGGAGAGACCGCCGTCGCCGAGCAGCACCCCGAGCAGGTACGGGGCGACCGGCCGGGATGTGGGCGTCGGGACCGGGCGGATCTGGGGCCCACGGCGGGCGACGTTTACCAGGACCGGCGGATCGGGGAGCCGGCCCTCGGGCAGGACGCCTTCGAACGCCACCGGGGCGACTACGGGCAGGTAATACCGGGCGCCTCCGCTGGCGCGGTGCAGGCCGTTGGCGAGCAGCTGATGAGTGGTCCAGGTCCGCCACGCCTCGGGGTTTTTCTTGTCGACACGTCGTTTCGGGCGCACGGTCCACAGATGGTCTGGGTCGCAGAGCACACTCGCGCCGTCACTGAAGTGCATCCGGTACGCGGGCCGTACGCCCTGCGGATACACCCCGGTGACGGTGGTCGGGCGGCCGTCGCTGCCGATCACCCGGCACCCTCGGGCGAGTTCCTTGATCGGTGTCCAGCCGTGCGGGGTCAGCACGGGAGTCCAGGCCGCCAGGGCTTTGCCTGTGCGGGGCCCCCAGATGTCGACGGCCATGTCCTCCCAGGACTGGCGCAGCGGCATCCCGCCGGCGAGCTGGTGCCCGATGAGCACCCCGGCATCGTCCGGGGCGATGGTCTTGGCGTCGGCGAGGCTGGGCCGCAGCCGTGCCGCGGACGCCTGCACGCCCCTGGGGCTCAGGTGCTCGAGTTCCTGCCGGCCGGCCATGTGCCGGGCCTTCGCATCAACGCGACTGCCGCGATGCCCGCGACGCTTCCACACCCAACCGACACCCACGGCGAGCAGGACGAGCAGCAGCAGCTCGGCGGCCGCGGCGATGGTGCACCCGAGCGTCCAGCGGATCTGCCCGCGGGCGACGGCGAACGCGGTGTCGAACAGGCCCTGCCCGGTGTAGCCGGGCGCGTCGGTGAGCGCGACCGGCGCCCACATCCCGGCCGCGACCACGAGCACGAGGACGGCGGCGGCGCCGATCAGCAGGCCCTGGCCGTTGCCGCGGGGGCCTCGTTCGGTGCTCATGTGCGCTTCCAGCGCGCGTCGGTGTTGCCGAGCCGCTTCTCCACCTCGGTGGGTTCCAGGTGCAGCGGGATGCCCGGCCGGTTTCCTACTTTGATCAGGAAGTTGCCGCGGCCGATGAGGACTTCCTCGCCGTCGGCGCCGGCCGACCAGGAGGGTGGCGCGGCCCAGGACAGCACCTCGGCGCGTTCGGCCTGTGACAACTGCCGGACCCGCGACACCGCGTCCAGCTCTTGATCCGAGCAGGCGCCGATCATCATCACGGCGCAGCGGTCGGCGAAACCGCGGGCTTTGGCCCGGTCCTCCGGGTCCGGCAGGGCTTCCAGGTCGGCGAGGTTGTGCGTCACGAACGCGGTGCCGGTGCCCTTGGACCTGTTGAGCCTGGTCAACGCGTCGATGCGATCGACCATTCCGTGCCCGACGCGCAGCGCCCGCCACATCTCGTCGAGCACCAGGAAGAAGGTGCGCGGCTCGGCGAGACCCAGGTCGGAGAGCCGGTGCGCCGCCTCGACCTGGCCGAAACCGGCCGCCCAGGTGGTGACCAGCGACGCGGCGGTGAGCAGGTGATTCGTTTCCCTGATGTTGGAGATGTCGACGCACAGGGCGGTGGTGTCCAGGTCGATCGGGGCGGTGGTGTGTCCCTGCACGGTCGGGCCGAGCGGTCCGTGGATCAGCGCGCGCAGCGCCCGGCGCAGGTTCTCGGTCTCCTCGCGGTAGCGCGGCAGATCGGCGTCGGTGTACCACAGCGTCACCCAGCGCACCTCCGGCGGCGCGTCCTCGATGACGGTGAGCACGTCGGACAGCAGCGGCTGGGTGTCGGTCTCGCGCTCGGCGAGGTAGCGCAGCGCCGCGGAGATCACGGTCAGCTCCCCGGACTCCAGCGGGCCGCCGCGCATCAGGGTGAGCAGCACCGCCGCGGCGTTGAGCCGCCGGTCGACGACCTCGGCACGCAGCCGCTCGGCCTCCTGCGCGTCGCCGACGCGGGCGAGGACCTGGCGCCACGGGCCGACATCCAGGGGGTTGAGCCGGTGCAGGCCGGACCCGACGCGCACGACCCGGCCGCCGAGCGCGGCGACCAGCTCGGCGTAGTCCGGCTTCAAGTCGCCCAGGATCAGCGGGGTGACACCTTGCGCGACCAGCGACAACAGCATCCGGCGGACCGCGGTGCTGTTGTGGGTGGCGATGAAGGCCCGCGTGGCCAGGTACATCCCGGACGGATTGGCGACCTGGATGCAGCGCACCGGCCGCGACGGTACCGGCTCGACGGCGACGATGTAGCGCACGCGATTGCGTGCGGTGCTGGTCTGCCGTCTGCGCTGCTGGTGAGCGGCGCGTTTGCGTGCCAGGCCGAAGACCTCGTCGGTGGTGCTGAACCCGATCTGCCACATGGGCCCGATCGGTCGTCCATTGAGCTTGGCCGTCTTAGTGAACAACGACGGCCGGTAGCCCAGGGAAGCGATCAGCTCGTGGACATCCGCAGCCAGCCGTGGGTTGGTGGTGGTGAACTGCACCTGCCCGGTGGGTGCCACGGTGCCGTCGGTGTCCAACAGCCCGGAAAGCAGTGCGCGGCGCTGGGCAACCGAGGCCCGCAGGTAGGCGGGCGGGATGTGCTTGTCGCCCAGCACGCCCGCCGTCCGCAGGCAGCCGACCAAGCTGGCGGCCTTGGCGCAGCTAGCGCACCGGTCGGCGATGCTGCTGTGAGCCAAGTCCTGCTGGCAGGTGATGCAGGGGCGGGGCGGCTGCCGGTAACGCGCGTCCCGGCGTGAATGGGAAGCGCACCGCTTGGAGCACATCCGCTGCCGACGCCGCGGTGTGCTGATGGCGGCCCCGCACACCTCGCAGACGGTGCATCGCGGCTCCTCGGCGGGTTTCACCGCCGAGATGCTGTACCCGTACCGGGTCACCTTCCGGACGGCGAAGCCGGCGTCGGCGAAGGCGTCGACCAGCTCCGGATCGGCAGTGGTGAATACCCCGCCATCGGTGCTGCCGTCGCCGAGCCATAGCCCGAGTAGTCGCGGCGCGAGCGGCAGATCCACGTCCGCGCCCTCGATCCCGGCGACCTCGATCGCGTGGTTGCGCTTGTTGTTGAACGTGAGGCTGTCCGCGATTTCTCGCGTAGTGACGGGCCGGTTGTCGTCGAGGGTGCGCCCTTGCCGCGGCGCGGCCAGCACCATGGCGATCTGCTGAAGGAACAGCGTCTTGTCGTACGCGCCGTTGTAGCCGCTGCCGGCCGGAACGGGCATCTGCGTTGCCCAGTTGTAGAGCCGGTGACGGCGGCTGTCGTCACGCCACCCGAGCTGGATCGCCAGGTCGGTGAGGGTGGTGGTCTGACCGGGCACGGTGGCCGCCAGCAGGGCGGCGACCGTCTCGCGTTCGGCGGGTGTACCGAGAGAGGCTCGCGCCGGGGGACGGAGCCGCTGCACGCAGCGGCGCTGGCGTTGCCGCTGGGTCTCGGTCACCCACAGGTGCTCTGCGTCAGCGACGATCTCGGAACCGTCGGAGAACACCACCTTGAGGCATTCGCGGTCGGTCCACGTCTCGCACACCGCGACGACGGTGGTGGGCTGACCATGCTCATCGAAAACCGCATCACCCGGCTGCAGGTCCCCCATCCGCACGGTGCCCTCAGGCGTGGGGATCAAGGTGTCGACGTCGAGGGCCTTGCCCATGGCCGGCTCTGACTGGATCCACACGCTCGGGTTGTTGATGAGCTTGGCGCGTTCGTACCAGGAGATCGGGTCGAAGCAGACGGTGGCGTGGGTGTAGCGGTGTCGGCCCAGCGGCGCCCCGATGGTGGGGGTCGCCGCGCCGGTGCCGTACGGCCACAATCCACAGACCTGCACGCTGGTGCCGCGGTATTCGGCGGGTGCTTCGACCCAGGACACCTTCCCGCCGCCAGGGCCGGCGTGGCCGTAGCGCGTAGCCCGGCGCGGCCGGCGGGGGGTGCGGTTGGTACCCATCAGGGCCTCCCTCGCATCAGAACGGGATCGTGGCGTGGGTGGGCAGCACGACCCCGGCGGGCAGCCCGGCGGCGAATGCCGCGGCCTGCGCGCCGTACATCGGGCGCAGCACCATGCGGGCCTCGGCGGCGCGGGAGGCGATCAGCCGGTCGGCGTGTGCGAGTTCGTCGACGCTGTCGACGGTGGCGGTTACCAACAGGGTGAAGCGGACCATGCCGGCCCCGGCGGCTTCTTCCTGCGCGGCCTGCTCGGCGGCTTCCAGGTCGGCCAGGTCGCGGGCCGACGGGCGGGCCTTCTTGCTGGCGTTGAACCGGGCGTCGCGTTTGTCGCTCTCCACCAGGCGCACCGCCTCCGCCGGGGTGTACGGGCGGTAGAGCAGCGTGACTCTTTTGCGTTTGAGCTGTGGGTCCGGGTCGGTCAGCCGGGAGAACGTGTTGGAGAAGGTCACGCCGCGCGGCGCCTCCACCATGCCCCAGGTTCTGCTGACGCCTGAGTCGTGGCGGTAGGAGTCCCAGGACTCCTTGGTGGCGACCGGCCCGGCGGCGTCCCAGGGCGGGGCGGCGCCCGGGTCGCGGGCGAGTTCCAGCGCGACGGCCGGGTCGTAGGCGGCGCGGACCACCGCGGCCAGGCCGCGCGGGCTCATCGGCTGCACGCCGCCCGCCCCGGCGGCCGACAGGCCGGTGTGCAGGGCGGGCAGCCGGGACGCCACCTCCCGGCAGATGTCCTCGTGAGACATCGTGCGTCGTCCCGGCGGGGCGGTGTAGGTCAGGCTGACTCGGGTTTCGACCATCGCGGCGCCGGCGGGGTAGGTACGCACGACCTCGTCCAGGACCTGCCGGGCCAAATCGGGGGCGTGCGGGCTGGTCGTGGTGGCCACCTCCGCGGCGAGCTGGGTGCCCGGGTCCGGGGTGGTCTCCACGGTCACGGCGGCCTGGACCAGGCCGGGTTCGCGGGCCAGGGTGTCGAGCCAGGCGGCCAGGTGCGCCACCCGGTGGTCGATCACCGACTGGTCGACCAGGTCGCGGCCCTCGGGTGAGCAGCGCAGGGTGACGGTGTAGTGGCGGCTCTGCGGGATCACGACGACGCCGAGGTTGCCCGCCCGGCCGGTTTCCACCGTGTAGACCTCGGAGCGGGCCAGGATGCCGGGGAGCTGGTGGTGGCCGGTGACCCGGGAGGCGACCCCGGAGCGGTAGAGGTGCTGACGGCGCGAGTGCCCGCGCCACCAGGCGATGTGGGCGGCGATGACCTGTAGTCCGGTGCGGCCGTTGACCCGCACCGCCAACGGGGCCAGGACCACCACGCCGATCAGGGCGGTGGTCAGGGCGTGCAGGGTCGAGACGGCCAGCATCGCCACGGCCAGCAGGCCGATGCCGAACATCGCGAGGGTGCCGGCCGGGCCGAGCCCGAGCAGGCCCGCCCCGGTGCCGCGGCGCCAGTTGCCGTAGGTGCGTGGCTTGGTGGTCGTCACTGCTGTTCACCTTCTTCGGCTGCTCCACTGGCGGTCCCGCCGACCTTGCGGACCACGGCGGGTCCGGCCTTGGCGGCCGCGGTGCCCACGGCGATCGCGGCGCCGGCGGGCCCGGCCGCGGCGGCTGCCCCACCGGCGGCGCCGGCGCCCGCGGCGGCACCGCCGCCTGCTGCCGCACCCGACCCGACGCTCGCCCCACCACCGGCCGCCGCCGGAGCGCCGCCACCGCCCGCGGCCCCGGCGGCACCGCCGGCCGGGCCTCCCGTGCTCCCGGGGGCGCCGCTGCCGGCACCGGGCGAGGCGCCGGCGGGTCCGCGCTGACCGGCGGGATCTGCGCCGCCCGGGCCACCGGCCGGGCCGGATTCGCCCGCGCCGGAACCGCCCGGGCCAGGACCGATGGCAGCGGGCCGACGCGCGTCCGCGCCGGCTGTTCCGGTGGTGCCGGTCGGCGCGGACGGCTGCGGGCCCCCGCCGCCGCTGCTGCCGCGGGCGCCGGATAGGCGCACCGCGCCGCTGGCCACGACACCGGCCCCGGACGCGGCAGCGGCTCCGGCCCCGCCGCCGCCCGCGCCGACGAGGGCGGTGATCGGCGCGAGCAGGCGCAGCAGGGCGGGCAGGGCGACGATCGCGGAGGCGATGACCACGATGCCGGTCAGGACCGTCTCGAGCGACTGACCGGTGCCGACCATCCAGAACGCGCCGGCGTAGATCGTGGCCGCGACCGGCTTGTAGAGCAGGGCGGCGCCGAGCCACGACAGGTAGCGCGCCAGGGTGGCGTTGCCGCCGTCGGTCATGCTCGCCGCGGCGGGCAGCGGCGCCAACCCGGCGAGCAGGATCTTCAAGCCGCCCACGGCAATGCTGATGAACATCTGGACGATCGACACGATCACGCAGAGCAGCGCGATGGCGATGATGGCGAACTGGGTCAGGCCGGGGATGGCCGCGGTCGGTGCGAACAGCGCTACCCGCTCATCGAGGCCGTCACCGACGGACTGGTTGATGATCCAGCGGGAGTAGCCGTCGCCGAACTCGGTCAGGGCGATGACGACCGGCACGGTGAGGCTGGTGACCAGCACCAGCTTGCCCATCCCCGCGGCGGCGTTGACGCCGTCTTGGCCGTTGCCGGTCAGCACCATGCGCGTCGCGGCGACCAGCAGCGCGCACACCGCGATGGCCGTCATGATCCAGTAGGTGTAGCGGCGCAGGTTGTCGACGACGTCGGTGTTGTCCATGATCGGTGACGGGGCCATGATCCAGCCGGTGACCAGAGTCTTGACCGCCCAGCCGGCGGTCTCCACCATCACCTCGGCGACCTTGTCGAAGATGGCGGTGACGCCGTCGGTGATGACGTCCTGGATCGGGTTACAGGTCGGGTCGACGACCGGGATGCACGCCATCAGCGGCTGCCCCACTCGACGACCCCGGTCAGGTCGGGGGCCGGGCGGCTGACCGACAGCCACGAGCCGCCGGGCGGGGCCACCATCTGCCAGTCGTCGCCGCGCCACTGCAGCGTGGTGGTGACCACGTGATAGCGCGACGCGCCGGTGCCGGGCGCGCGGTAGACCAGCCCGATGACCGCGGTGTCCGGGGTGTACGACTGGTAGATGTAGCCGGCCAGGGGGCTCAGCTCGCCCGGCTCGGCGGGCTGGTCGGGCACCGCACGGAGGGTGGCCAGCAGCTTGTCGCGGTCGGCGCCCGCGACGAACTGGCGCTGCACGGTCGGCTCCCACGAGCCGCGGCCGGCGGAGAACGCCGCGCGGGCGGCGAGCTGCGCGGCGGCGATCAGCGCCCCCTCTGGAGTGCGGGCGTAGCCGGAGGCCACCCCACCGGCGACCGTGCGCGGACCGGCCGACGCGCTCACCGGCACCGAGTGCTGCCCGGCCAGCTGCCACGTCACGTCCTCCGGCGCGCGGGTCGGCACTGCGGTGGGCAGTACCGACGAAGCGGTCGGCGCCGCCGCGGGAGCCTGCCCCGGCGCCGCGGGCGCGCCCGCCGGTCCGGAGTCCGGCTCGTCACCGGAGGACCACACGGCGACGCCGATGCCGAGCAGCACCACCAGGGCCAGGAAGACCGCCGCGAGCACGAACCGCGGCCGGGTCCACGGCGACGGGTCGGCGAAATCGGTCTCGTCAGACATCAGGTCCTCCCCGTGGTGAATCGGTGTCGGTTGGGCGTGGTTCAGGCCAGCGCGTCGATGACGTTCGGGATGACGCCGGCCAGCACGCAGGCGGCGAGGAAGATGCCGAGCTTGCCCATCTGCGCGTCGTCACCGCGCTGGTGCGCCAGGATCATGCGACCTGCGATGATCAAGCCGCCCAGTACTGCCGCCGCCGTGAAGATCCACTTCCCCCACTCCAGGATGGTGACGATCTTTTCGCTGCCGGGCGGGGCTGTCCCGTCACCCGGGTCCGGCGCCGCGGCCAGCACCCCGCCCAGGGTCTCGCCGTTGCTGATGAGCACGTCGTGTGCCATCTGGAGGATCATGGCGCTCCTACCTCATCGTTCAAGATCTTCTGGAATCTGTGCCGTACCGCCTCCACATCGGGCGGAACACCGACGTCGAGGGGGTTGTCCGCGGCCAGCAAGGCGTCCACCCAGCCGACCCGCAAGATCGTCGGCAGCCAGCCGCCGAGCAGCTGCAGCCGCTCCGTCACGACCTTCGGTGGCCGCTTCGGCGACGCGGCGACCACGACCAGGCCCAGCACCCGCACGTTGGCGACCGCCCGGGCACGCCACTGCTCCGCCGCCCCGGTGGCGGCGCGCAACCCCGACGCCGAACCACGCGCGACCAGCACCACGGGCTGGATGCGCCAGTCCGGCGGCACCTGCGGCCACGCCGCACCCATCTCCGCGCCGAGATTGGTCATCGTCGCCAGCGTCGTCACGCCCGCACCACCGTGGCACCCGACCCACCACAGTGGCGGCAGCCCGGACTCCAAAACCTGCTGAGGCATCGGCGCGCTATGCAGAAATGGCACCGGCATAGTCGTTCGAGAATGCGCCAACGTCACCGCCGCCACGGCCGCCTTCGCAATCTGTCAGTAATCAAGATGCCCTCCCCCGACGGCATTTGTGACGATCAAGGTACTGACAGTAGCAGCGGGGTACGACAAGATCGAGGGTATTTGGGTGGCTCTGAGCAGCAGAAAGGTAGACGCGCCGCCGCAAACCGTCGATATTGGACATTCCTAGCTTTCGGGGGAAAAGGAACATGTCACGCAATTTCGACCGTTCACTTTTGCTTGCCGGATCGCGCATCGGCAGATCTGTTGCCGCCATTTCCGCTGTCGTTGCTCTCCAGGTCATTCTGGGATGCGGCGCGCGCGATTCCGGGCCTGACGCGGTCGCCCGGCCCGCGCCGACGCCGGCGTCGGCAGCCGCGCCGACCGCCAACGACACGCCCCGGTCGGTCCTGCCGCCCCGGCCGGCCGCCAGTGTGGAACCGCCCGGCCACGACGACCACGCCGCGCCGACCAAGTCCGCGAAGGCCTCCGCCGCACCCGCGGTAGCGGCAGGATTCGCGAAGGCCTGGGTACGCCGCGAGCTGCCCGCCCAGCAGTGGCACGCCGGGGTCGCCCGCTGGTGCGAGCCGGGCTTCGCCAAGCTGCTCACCACCACCGACCCGCGGAACCTGCCGTCGACCCGGGTCACCGGTAAGCCCAAGGCGGTCCGCGCCCCCGCCAACCGCAGCGCCGAGTACACGGTGGCCACCGACAGCGGCACGCTGAGCGTGGTCCTCACCGACTGGCAGGGCACCTGGCGAGTCACCGGCAACGCCTACGAGCCGCGCCCATGAAGACAATCAAGCGCAGCACTGCCCGGATCGCTGTCACCCTCACGGCGATCGTCGCCGTGTTCGCCTCCTGCATCATCGGGGTGCCGCTCATGGTCGCCCTGACCAAGGCCGCCGAGGCCTCGGTGTGCGGCCCGCTACCGATCGGCGGCGCGGTACCCGCGGCGTCCGGGCCCGGCTTCGCCACCTGGGACGCCCGGCAGGTCAACAACGCCGCGATCATCGTCTCGGTCGGCAAGCAGAAGGGCGTGCCCGCCTGGGGCTACGTCGTCGCCCTGGGCACCGCGATGCAAGAGTCGACGTTGTTGAACCAGGCCAACGACAACCCGCGGTGGCCGCAAGTGGTGGCGCTGAGCATGGCGCTGCCCCACGAGGCCGTCGGCCACGACCACGACAGCGTCGGGCTGTTCCAGCAACGCCCCAACGAGGGCGAGCTCGGCGCCGACGGCTGGGGGCCGGTCAGCGAGCTGATGACCCCGAGCACCTCCGCCCGCAAGTTCTACGATCGGCTGGTCCAGGTGCCCGGCTGGGAGCAGATGCGTCTCACCGACGCGGCCCAGGCGGTCCAGCGCTCCGGCACCCCCGAGGCGTACCAGCAGTGGGAGCAGCAGGCCAAGGACCTCGCCGCGCACGTGCTCGCCCTGCCCAACATCGACGTCATCGGCGGCGGCGGCCCGGCCGCGCCCTGCGGCCCCGGCCAGTTCGGCCCCGTCCCGGTCGGCCCCGGCGGCTGGGTCCAGCCGGTCGACAAGCGGCTTGTCGTCGGCTCCCCGTACGGCCCGCGCGACGGACGCCTACACGCCGGCGTCGACATCGTCGGCGCGAACATCCGCCACCAGCCCATCCGCGCCGCCGCCACCGGAACCGTCATCACCGAGATGTGCAACGCCTCCACCGGCAACTGCGACCGCGACGGCGGCCTCGGCGTCATCGGCTGCGGCTGGATGATCGAGATCCGCCACCCCGGCAACGTCGCCACCCGCTACTGCCACATGGCCCAACGACCCTCCGTACGCAAAGGCCAAACCGTCACCGCCGGCACCGTCATCGGCGTCGTCGGCAGCAGCGGCAACAGCAGCGGCCCCCACCTGCACTACGAAGTGCATACCGGCATCGCCGCCGGTGCCTTCCCCGCAGATCCCAGCTCCATCGACCCCGTCCCGTTCATGGCCGTCCAAGGTGCGGCCCTCACCACTGGCTGACCCTCTGGGGGTTCTCGTCTTTGCTGGGGTGTCGGCAAGGAGCGTGTCACCAGCCGCAAGCCCGTGCCTCCTCAGGCTGCGAACTTCCCGGCTCAATCGGCGTGCAGCACGGCGAGGTGTCGGTCGTAGCGGCGGGTGGTGCGCGGGTCGGCGTGGCCGAGGAAGCCCTGCACGTCGCGCAGGGTGGCACCGTCATTGAGGGCCGCGGTTGCAGCGGCGTGGCGCAGGCTGTGCGGGGACAGATGTTCGGCGGCGGACAGTTGCGCGGCGCGGGCCAGTCGGCGCACCAGCGCGAACGCATACGCCTGACGCAACCGGGCGCCGCCGCTGGTCACCAGCAAAGGGCCAGGGGTCAGCGGGGGCAGCTGCACCAGCAGCTCGGGCGCCAGCGGGGCGTCGTGCATCAGGGTGGCGTGCACCTGCTTGCGCAGGTTCATGAGGTGCCGCCAATAGCCGAGGGCGCGACGCTCCCACGCATCCGGGGTGGGCGGCACGCCACGTGCGGCGGTGGACGCGATGTGGTCAGCGATGGCTTCTTCCAGGCCGCGTTGGTGGTCGTCCAGTTTGCGGTACAGGCTGCTCAACGCGCCGGGGCGGCTCAGCCGCCGGGCCCGCAGGTAGGCATCGAGGTCTCGGCCCAGCGCCGGCGGGATCGGCAGCTCCCGGAGACGCCCACCCTTGCCGGGAACGGTGAGGGCGCGGTGCCCGTCGTGGTGGCGTAGGTGCGTCAGGTCCAGGGCTATAGCCTCGCCGACGCGCGGGCCCAGGGTGGCCAGCAGGGCGATCAGGACGCGGTTGCGGGCCGCGACCGCGTAGCGGGGCTGCCAGGGCAGGGCTGCGCCGGACCGGTCGGCGGCTGCGGCGCCCAGCAGTGCCTGCACCTCGGCGACGGTGAGCCCGACGGTGGAGGAGTGATCGCGGTCCACCGGCGGCCGGTCGACGGTGGCGACGGGGTTGCGCTCGGTGAGGTCATGCTCGGTGAGGTAGGCGTACCAGCTGGGCAGGGCGGCCAGCCGACGGCGCAGGGTGGCCGGGCTCGGTGCCGGGGTCTGCTCGCGCAGGCTGGCCAGGTAGAGGTCGACGTCGCCGCTGCGGGCCTGCCGGGGGTCCAGGCCGTGGCGGTCGGTCCAGGCCAGATAGTCAGCCAGGTCACGGAAGTAGGCGCGGCGGGTGTGCGGCGAGCGGCGCGCGGCCAACCACGCCGCAGTGACGGTGTGCGGGCTCCACCGGGTGCCCGGCTCGCCAACGGGCAGAGGCAGGGCCGCGACCGCCGCAGCGATTCCCGTGCCGGGGTGGCTCGGCGAGTCGGCGGCGTTGCGGGGCCGCACGGGGACGGTGGCCACTCCGACAGGCTACGGCCGCAATCCGACGGTGGCCCGGACCGCGACGCACTGGTGATAACCGCGCGATTATCACCATGTCTATTCGGTTGCCGGCTGGATGAGCAGGGCGACTCCCGCATGGTCAGTGACGGCTCCACCAGGGAGCCGTTGCACTGACCGAAAGGACCCCGGCCCTAATGACCTCGACCTCCACCGCCTCGATCCGCGCCGTCTGGATCGGCTTCGCACTGCTCACTGGCATCCTCGTCGGTGCCGCCACCGGCCTGCTTTCCCACGTCGGTGGCGTGCCGGCGCCGCTGGCCGTCGTCGCCGGCGGCAGCGCTTGTGGAGGCGCCATCTGCCTCGTCCTCTACCTCGTCCGCTACGCCACCGGCGACGAAGACATGAGACACACCTGCTCGTTTGCGGCTCGTGACACGTCCCTTACCAACACCTCGCGTCGCTGCCTCGGCGATCCAGGAATACTGCAGGGTCCGAATACCGCCGTGTCCCAGCACGGATGATGACGCGGCGAGGCCCGGACCGTGCCCGGACCGTGCCCGGTCCGGGCCTCGTGTGGTGCGGCGTTCAGCGGTCGGTGTTGCGGTGGCGAGCGGCGCGAGCGAAGGCGCGGAGTTTCCCGGCGAGTTCGCGGGCGTCGGTCGCGGTGTGCCGGGCGCTGTACTGCTGCCACAAGTTGGAGTCCGGATCGTCGGTGCCCTCGACCGCGGTTACCACGACGTGCAGCTCGCCCGCGGCGTCCGGCGAGATGTCGAGCCACACGGTGCCGTCGTCGCCGCCGGCGGTGACGGTGGCGCGGGCTCGTACGGCGTGCCGGGTCTGCGGCGCGTTCAGGGTCGGATCCGCCTCGATCAACAGCTTCAGCAGCTCGCCGGTGGAGAGCGGGAACTCCTCTTCCTCGCCGACCGCGATGCGCTGGCGCCGGTCGGCGCGGTCCTCCTGCAGCAGCAGTTCGAGGCGCTGCCGGGCGCGGGTGTGCCGGGTCGGCTCGGGCGGCCGGTACCCGGACTCGATCATCTCGGCCAGCTCGTCGAGATGATCGGCGGCGGTGTCGGCCTCATCCGGCGCCAGCGGCGGCGCGCAGTAGAGCTGCCCGTCCGGCTCTCTGCTGGTCACCGGGTGGTAGCCGTTCTTCGGGGTGGCCACCACGACGAACGCCAGGGGCTCGTCCGGCAGGTGGATCAGGGCGAGTTCCGTACCGACCGGGCCGGCGCCGGTGACCCGATCCGTGGCGAAGCAGCTCTCGTCATCGGCGTAGCCGAGCACGTCCTCGACCTTGATCCACCGGCCATCGACGGCGCGCGGTTGGTGCGGGTCGCAGTGGCCGCGGCGTGCCGGGGCGGGCGGCTCACCAGTCATGGACGTCTCCTGCTCGGCGGGTCGATGGGGCTGACTGAAGGCGGCATCGCCGGTGAGAAACGTCTTGTCGCCGGAGTCCGGTGCCTGGTCATACGCCTGCTGGACGGTGCATTGCTTGCCCAGCTCGGCGGCGTGCGCGGCCGCGGCTGCCGCGGCTGTGGCGAACGCGTCCTGCATGGTGTGGCCGCTGTCCAGCCCGGCGCCGGTGACCCCGCGGGCGGCGAGCTGGGCCAGGTACTGCTGCCCGCTGTCGGCGCCGTGCTGACCGGCTTCGGCGGCCAGGTGCGCCGCGTAGGCGATCGACTGGTCGAGGCCGACGACCTCCGGGCCGGGGCTCACCGGACGGGCTCCGGGCGGTGCCGGTAGGCGGTGGTCATCAGGATGTCAGTTTGGTCCTGCTGCCCGTCGCGGGTCCAGATCCGTACGCCCTCGCGGTGCAGGGTGTAGCGGACGTCGGCGTAGTGGGTGCGGGTGTCGTCGTGGTGCACCACGGTCAGCGCATCGGCGTGCAGCATCGCGTCACGCTCCCAGGTGGAGCGTGGTCAGCCAGGTGGCCAGCTCGCCGTCGCGCACGTACAGCTCGCCGAACCGGTCGTCCGGACCCTCGGCGGCGGCGAGCAGCCGGCGCGCCTGCCCGATCGCCGCGGCGATCCCGTCCGCGGTGAAGAAGGCCAGCATGGCGGCGCTGTCGGGGTCGGGGCCGGTCACGATCTCCAGCCGGAACGTGTCGACGCTCAGCATGTCGACGCTCGGGGCGGGGCAGAAGGTTGTCGTCATCGCGGCCCTCCGGGGTTGCGCACGGTGATGGTGACGGTGACCGGGGTCAGCGGCCCGCAGCCGTGTTCGGGGTCGTCCTGGCCGTACCGGCTGCCGCAGGCCTCGCAGGCGTAGGCGCCATAGCTGCCCAGCACCCGGGCGGCGGGCTGGGCCGGGGCAGGCCTCGCCGAGCGCCGGCGCGGTGCCGCAGGCCGTGCCGGTGCCTGCGCGATCTCGGTCAGCAGCTCCGGGTCGGCGAGGGTCATCCACAGGGGCCGCCGGTCGACCGGGGCGGGCCGCACCGGCCGGGCCGGGGTGCGGTAGCGGATACCCATCGGCACCGGCGCCGCCGGGATCAGCCGTTGGCCGTGGGCGGCGCGCAGCAGCCGTGCCCGGGTGTCGGCGCTCATCGTGCTGGACGCTGGGGTGTTGGTCATCGCGCTCACCGGCCCAGCGCGGCGAGGACGGCGGCGAGCAGGGTCTGCGCGGTACGGATCCGGGCGAACTTGCGGTGCAGCGAGCGCGACAGCCAGTGCAGCTGCTCGGCGCCGGCGAGGTGGATGTGGCTCGGGCTTTGCTGTTCGACGCTCAGGGCGGCCAGCACGTCGCGGCCGCTAGCGGCAAACGCCCAGCGCACGAAACCGTGGCTGCCGCCCAGGTTGGGGCGCACCGCGGCACTCAACAGCACCACGGCCGCGCCGAGCAGGCCGGCGGCGATCCAGCCGACCAGCGCGGCCGGGCCGGGCAGTTTCCCGGCGCCGAGCAGGGCCAGCCCCGCGACCAGCAGGCCGCTGGTCAGGGCCATCAGGGTGCCGGCCTTGGTGTCGACGCGGGCCTCGATGCCGCGCACCGTGGCGGTCTCGGTATCCAGCCGCACGGCCAGGTCGTGCTCGTCGAGCAGCTCGTACACCTGCGGCGCGGACCGGCGGACGGTGGGTGTGGAGTCGGGGCGGGTGGGGTCGGGCATGATGACGGTGCCTCTCTGAGGTGGTGGGCGGCCCCGTTATTGCTGGTCAAGGCGGTCGGGGCCGCCCGCGTACGTGCGGGGAGGGTTAGTAGGGCACGTTTGTGGCCAGCAGGTCGTCCTCATGCGACGCCGGACGGGTGTCGGCCTCGACGCCCGGGACGCGGCGCCGCGGCCGCGGGCGTGCGACGTCGGCGATCCGGATGCGGCGGGCGTAGGCGGGCAGCGACAGCAGCAGCCACACCGCGGCGATGAGCCCGGCCGCGGTGCCCTGCGCCCCCGGTGCGGCGCCGGCGTACGCGGCGGCGGCGCTCAGCGCGCCGATCACGGCCCAGCCGATCCGGGCGTACGTCGAGCCGAGCAGCGCGAACACGTACAGGCCGGTGGCGGTGACCAGCCAGGTCATCCACAGGTCGCCGCCGGTCGCGGGCAGTCCGGCGGTGTGGGTGTCGAGGTAGTGGCGCACCGGCTCCGACAGGGCGTGCAGGACCGGCCCCTCGGTGATCCAGGTGGCGAGCCGGGCCAGGCCGTCCCCGGTGGCGTCGCCCGCGGCGGCGATCCCGGAGACGATCGCGCGCAGGATGACCCAGAGCAGCCACAGCAGGGTGCCGGCGAAGATCAGCAGGGCCAACCAGAGCGGCAGCAGAGACCAGTTCTCGCGCAGCCAGCGCACGCCGCGGTGGTGGCGCAGCAGTCCGGGCAGCTCGCGCAGGGTGCGCAGCCAGCGCGGCGTCTCGCGGGGTTCGGGGTCGGTGAGCAGGACGAGGTGCTGGTCGCCGGGGGTGTGGGTGTCCACGGTGGTTCTCCTTCGGTGCGGATCGGTGGAAAAAGGGCGTGCGGGGGTAGGGCCGGGTCGCGCGGGGCGACCCGAGCCGGGGCGGGATCGTGGTTAGGCGGCGGAGGCGGTGGCCTGGTAGCGGCCGTATCCGGCCTTGGTGATGGCGCCGGCCTTGTCGAGGTCGGTGAGCAGGTTGTAGACCTGGCTGGAGCTGTAGCCGGTCGCGGTGATGATCTCCTTCGGGCTACTGTGACCTGCGGTGATGGCGTCGAGGACCTTGCGCTGCCCGGCGTTCAGCTCCGCCGGACGCGCACTGCTGGTGCTGGTGGCGGGCTGTTCCCAGAACTTCGCGACCCGGCGGACCGGCGGGTGCGCGTCGCCGAACTCGACGACGTCGACGGCGTCGCGGGCGGCTGCGGCGGCGTCCATGTGCTGTTCCAGGGCCTCGATCTCGTCGAGGTTGCCGGCGTCGGCCATGGCGAGGAGCATCTCGTCGGCGAAGCGCTGCTCGGCGGCGGCCTCGTGCCGGCGCGCGTAGTGTTTGCCGGCCATGTTGGCCTGCCGCGCGGGCAGGGTGCGCCAGGTGATCCGCGCAGGCCAGTAGGCGGCCAGGTCGTCGCGGACCCAGTAGCCGCGGAACGGCGCCGAGCGGGCGCCCTCGTCCGGGTCGGCCAGGTAGGCGTAGCCGGGCAGCTTCGGGAACGCCCTCGGGTTGATGTCCACCCCGAACACGTTCTTCGCGTTGGAGGTCTTGGAGCGCAGGATCACGCCGTTACCGGAGAGCAGGCAGGAACGCAGCGTGTCAGCGAGGTTGCCGGCGCCGCCGAAGGCGTCCAGCGTCGGTGATTGCGAGGCCAGGATGAGCGCCACACCGACCTTGCGGCCCTCGCGGGCGATGGTGCACATGAGCCGCTGGATGGGGCCGGCGAGCAGCGGGTTCTCCAGCGCGCTTAGCGGCTTGTGGCACTCGTCGACGATGACCAGCGTGCCGGGCCGGGTCGCGGTGGGCGTGAACCCCACCAGGCGGGCGGCCCGGTTCTCCACGCCGTTGATCTTCATGACGCGTTCCGCCGCGAAGAGCATGTTGTAGATGCCCTCGTTGGTGGTGGCCACGTAGTCGGCGTGCTCGACCAGCATCGGGGAGCTGTCGCCGTGCTGGCCGTCGCCGTACCAGATGATCGTCGGGTGCGAGGTGCTCGCGGCGCAGGACAGGGCGATCTGCTCGGTCATCCGGGACTTGCCGGAGCCCTGCGCGCCCTGCAGGTAGCCACCCCACATGGAGTCTTGGGTGTAGACCCGCCAGCGCGCGCAGCCCTCGCCGTCGGCGAACGGGCCGAGGATCACCGAGCCCCGGGCGCTGTCGAAGCCGGCTTCCGGTCCGGGCCAGATCTGCGGCTTGGCGGCCGGGGGCCGGGTGACGATCGTCAGCAGCGCCGCCGGGGCGGGCCGCTCGGGGTGGACCTCCACGATGACGTCCTGGCCGGGCATCAGCCGCAGCCCGGAACGCAGCGTGGTGACCGCGGCGCGGACCTGATCGACGGTGTGCGCGCCGGGCACCAGCTCGAGCACGTACCGGTAGCCGGCCCTGATGATCTGCGGCTCGGTCAGCCGCGACCCGGCGAACTGCTTGCTCTTGCCGGCCAGGTTGTCGTGCCACCGCTGCATGTAGATTTCCTGGTCGCCGAGCTCGTGCAGGACGGGCCGGCCCGGGTCGACGCCGGGGCCAATGCGGTGCTCACGCCACCACAACAGCGACAGCCCGGCGCCGAGCACGCTCAGGCAGGTGAGCGCGCCCCAGCTCATCCCGTACGCGCTGATGTAGGTCAGCCACGAGGCGCCCAGGTACAGCGCGGCCAGCAGCCGGTGGCGCTGCTTGCGGCTCAACTTGAGGCGCTTACCGGTGACGGTCGCGGCGACCACCGCGACGGTGAACGCGGCCCCGGCGACGCCGTAGGCGATCTGCGCGTCGGCGGCGGTGGCGTGCTGCGCCACCCGGATTGCGCCGGCGGCGACCAGCAAAGCTGCCATCACTGCCCACGGGGTGAGCTGCGCACCCAGCCCAGCCTCGGGCAACTCCGGCGCACCCACACCCGCCATCTCGGTGGTGGGCTCGTCGACGAGCTGCTCGCTGCTGGGGTGGGTCGTGGTGGTCACCGGATACCTCCGCGGGATCTGCGAGGGGAAACAAGGTGCGGTGCGGGGGTCGGGCGGCGCGGCCAGTCCGCCCGACCCCCGGGGTGAAGGGCTAGCGGCCCTCGGTCTGGAACTGCTTGTCGCCGGCGTCGGGCGCCTGGTCGTACGCCTCCTGGACCGTGCGCTGCTTCTCCAGCTCCGTGGCGTGCGCCTCGGCCGCCACCCGCGCGCCCTCGAACGCGGCCTGCATGTCGTACGCGGACTGCAGGCCCTGCCCGGTGACCTTGCGCTGGGTCAGGTGCCCGATGTAGCCCTCGTTACCGGACATCTCGTGTTCCCCAGCGAACGCGGCCAGGGAGCGGGCGTAGTTGATGGACTGGTCAAGGCCGGTGACCTCGCTGGTGACCTCGGTGCTCACGATGTCCTCCTGGGATTTGGTGGGGAACGGGTAGACCGTCGCCGTCGGACCGTCCTCCGGCACGGGGCGGGGCGAGTCGTGCTGCTCCGGGATCGGCGCCCCGCCGGGCTCCGATCCGGACGTCTCCACCGGTGCCGAGGCCCCGAGATCTGAGCCCTTGGTCATGACCTGCGGGGCGGTCAGGGTCGGCACCTGCGAGCCCGGCTCGACGAGCTGCACGCCCTCGGCCGGGCGCATCTGGGTGTCCAGGCACCGGTGCTGACCCGCGGCCCGGGCCGCCTCCTGCTCGGTGTCGAAGTCGAAGCCCTTGCCCGGACACTTCGGGTTCCGGCACGACCAGGACCACTTGCCGGCGTACGCATGCGCGGGGAGCTTGCCGTCGTGCACGACGTCCCCGGCCTGCTCGCCCGGCTCCTGGTCGTCGCGCTCGGCGACCGGCTCGTCCTGCTCCTGCTGCTCGGCCTCGGCGAGCTCGCGGGCCTTGCGCTTCTCGTCGGCCTTACGCCGGCGCCAGTCCGTCTGCGCCTGCAGGCCGTCGGAGAGCAAGTCGTTGAACCAGTCCCGGCTGCCGTAGCGAGGCTGCGCCGGGACGGCCTGCCCGGCCGCCTTCGCCTTGGCCTTCTTCAGCTCATACCGCGGGTTCGGGGTGCCCTTGACCGCGTGCGACACGTCCATCGCGGCGTTCTTCAACACCCAGATGATCAGCCAGAAAAGGGCGACGTCGAACATCACGCCACCCCGCCGGCCTTCGACTTCTTGACCACCCGGCGGGCCATGATCAGCGCGGCGGCGATGCAGCCGATGGCCAGTCCGGTGCCCGAGTCGGTGATCCACTCGGCGAGCCACCCGTCGATCAGGTCGAGCAGTGAGCGGCACCAGCCCGAGACCGTGTCGCCGAGCTTGGCCTCCACGCTGGCCGCCAGGGTGGGCGTGGTCAGCGCCGACCAGATCGCCCACTGGTTCGGGACCAGGTCGATGAAGACGTCCACGAAGACGGCGACCACCATGCCCGCCAGCAGCACCGGCGGGATCCACTCCCACGGCCACAGGTGCAGGAAGCCCTGGATGAACCGGCCGATGAACATCTCCGGACACAAGGTGCCGCCGACGACGGCGATGCCGAACGAGACCCAGGCCAGGCCCTTGATGCCCTTCTGCTGCACGGCCCGGATGGCCGCCTTGGTGCCCTTCGCCATGATCGCTCTCTCCTTCTCAGAGCAGGACCCAGGCGAGGACGCCCAGGACAGGACGGATGAGGTGCTCGGCGGCCCACGGCCCGGGGCCGGTGGAGATCAGCAACTTCCACAGCAGGTAGACCGGGATCGCCCGGCCGGGCCGCTGCCAGATCCACTCGACGTAGCGGCACACGACGGTGACCGGCAGGCCGACCAGCCGGTACCAGCCGATCCCGAGGTTGCGCAGCAGCCCTGCGGTGCTCGACGTCCAGGCGCCCCAGCGGGCATAGCGGCGCAGCTCGGCCACGCTCGCCGGGGCCTCCGCAAGCACGGACGGCGGCGTCAGGTACTCCCGCAGCCACCCGAGCCCGGCCCGCAGTTGTTTACGCAGCGTGGCCGTCCAGGAGTGGAGACTCGACTGGAGACTGGAGACTTTCGGCGCCTCCACTTCGACCAAGTCCGATACGGGGACACTTTCGGAGTCTCCACTGGAGACTTGACGCCTACTTTCTGTCACCTGTTCGGTGGTCATGACGCGACCTCCGAGTCGGGCTGGCCGTCCAGTCCGGTGTTCTGATCGAATCTGGCCTTGGCCCGTCCGCTGGTTCGGATCCGATGGCAGTTGGCGCATACGACCTCGCATCGCGCGATTTCATCGTCGAGCCGTTTGATGGAGGCCCCGCTCGCGGCCAGCATCCCGACCGCGATCGTCTTCCCATGCTCGGGGAGGTGGTCGAAGTCGAGAGCATCAGGGTGCTTCCGGTATCCGCAGTCAGTGCAGCCGCGCTCCAGCTTGATTCGCTGGATGTGCTCGCGATTTCGTTGTTTTGCCAGTTCACGGCTCTGCGTGGCCCAGTTTCGCTGCCGAGCACGGGCCGCGGCCGGGTCGTAAGCCTCGGCCGCGAACGCGGACGCATTCGTGATCTGCTCGGTCGGATCGCTCATCACGCCGCCGCCTTCCCGTCAGTCAGCGCTAGGACCTGCCCGACCTCGCCGGCGATTTCCGCCGGGACAGCGCGCAGGACCTTGCCGATGGTGCGGTCGGAAATCTTGGTCATCTCGGCGAGCTGGGCCAGGGTGGCGTCCGGATAGGTCACCCGGGCGACCAGGACCGTGGCGACCTTTTCCGGTCGCACTGTCTCGACGACCGGCAGGTTTTCCGGCAGCCGGACCGGCACGGCGACCGGAAATTTCCGGTCCGGGCCGCGGCTGATTTCCGCCTTCGTTTCCACCTGCTCGCTCGCCCGGGCCAGTTGCCGGCGGACCCGCTCCAGCTCGTTGAGCAGCGCGGTGCGGGCCTGCTCTGCCTCGGCGAGCTGCTGCTCGGCGCACACCCGGGCGATCGACTGCCGCTCACCTGCCGCCCGCGCTTCCTCGAGCTGGGCACCCAGCGCGGCGACCTGTCCGGCCAGTTCCCGGGCCTGCCGCTGCGCCGTCGAGGCGGTGTCACCAACGGCGGTGAGCTGCTGCCGCAGGTCACGTTCTGCCTGCTCAGCCGCCATGCTCGCCTGCCGCACGGTCGCGGTGGCGCGCTGCTCGGCGGCCACCCTAGCCTCGGCGGCCCGGTCGGCGGCGTCGCGGGCCTCGGCCAGCCGGCCCTCCGCGAGACGGGCCAGCTCGGCCTGCTCGGCGGCGCGCTGCTGCGCGGCCCGAGCCGCCTCCACGGCGGCCTCGGTAGCCCGCTCGGCAGCGGAAATTTCCGCCTGCGCCCGGGCGGAAATTTCCGCCCGGATTTCCGCCTCGGTCTCCGCCTGCGCCTGCGCGGCACGCTCGACGTCGGCCCGGATTTCCGCCTCCCGGGCCGCCCGCGTTTCCGCCTGAGCGGTCTGCATTTCCGCCTCGGACGCGGCCGTCTCCGCGTTCTCCCGCGCCTGCATTTCCGCCTCGGCGCGGGTCCGGGTTTCCGCCAGCTCGCGGCGCACGGCGGCGGTGTCCGCGCGCGCCTGCCGCAACTCCTCGGCCTGCCGGGCCGCCTCGTCGTCCGCTGCGATCTCCTGCCGCGTCCGGCCAGTGAGGATTTTTACGCGGACGACCACGATCGGCGCGACGCACGCGACCGCCACCACCAAGCCCCAGGGCGTCTGCTCGCCCGCGGTGATGAAGACCGGCAGCACGTGCACCGCGACCTGGCAGAAGATCATCAGCAGCATGCCGACGACCATGTCCTTCCACCGACGCCGGTGGAACGCGGTGACCACGTACACGTCGAGCATCACCGGGAACATCCAGGCGATCCAGGGCGAGAAATGGGCCAGGATGGCCAGGTCGAACTCGCCCTTGGCGGTGAGGATCACCGCGGCAGCCATCGCGATCCACGCCGCGTCGATGCTCGGCTTGCGGCCCTGCTCGGCGGGTAGGGCCGTACTCATCGGGCACCGCCACGCGCCCGGGCGGCCGGCGACGGCACCCGCTCGTCAGCGATCAGGGCCTGGCCCCGCCCGTACAGCTCGCGGGCGATCTCGTCCTCCGCGCACTCCTGGTGACACGGCCGCCCGGAGGCGTCACGCATCCGGGTCGGCCCGTCACCCAGCCGGCACGGCCGCGCCTGCTTCGGTTCGTAGTGCCCCGGCGCGGTCCAGTCCAGATGAACCCGCACGATCAACTGCGCGCTCACCGGGCCACCTCGCCATCCGGGATGTGCATCCGGTTGCGCCGGCAGCGGTGTTCCTCAATCAACCCGGACAGCCACGCCGCGACCAGCAGGTACGCCGCAGCAACGCCGATCACGGCGGCCAGCAGCCACACCACGCCTTCGCCGAGCCGAGCGAGTATTGCGACCATCCCAGCGGCGGCCATCGCATATCCGGCCAGGCCGGCCGCCACTACCGGCAGCGAGACAGCAGTCCGCGGCGCAGCCGCGGGCCATCGCCCGTGCAGGCCGAAGAAGTCCCAGGCCGCCGAGCAGCTCGAACACCGGAAACCGTCGACCTGTTCCTGCAGGACGGTGTCGTCGATCGGGCAGTACGGACCCATCGTGTAGAGCCGGGCGTCCGGCGGGACCGGGAAGATCGCACGCCAGTCCGGGGACTCGATCGCGGTAGCGCGGACGGCGGTCATCGCGCGACCACCACCCCAAGCTCCGACGGGACCCGGTGCGGATGCATGTCACGCAGCCGCTGCGGCGGCCGGTAGGCCTCTCCCCCGGCGGCCCGTCGCTCGAGCGGCCCGAACTCCACCGCGGTGCCCCCGCCGGAGGCCTTCGCCCGGTACATCGCCACGTCCGCCGACCGCATCAGCGTCATGGGGTCGTCGCCCGGCATCACCTGTACCAGGCCGACGCTGGCCGTCACCTCCATGCGGATGCCGCTGTCGATGAGGAACGGCTGGCTCAGCACCGCGACCGCGTCGCGGGCCAGCATCATGGAGATCGCACCCACCGGTGAGGCGGCCAGAACGGCGAACTCGTCGCCGCCCAGCCGACCCACCAGATCCCCCGGGTGCACCACCCTGCAGAGACGACGCGCAGTCTCCACGAGCACCTGGTCCCCGGCGTCGTGGCCGTACCTATCGTTGATCAACTTGAACTCGTCCAGGTCGAGCAGGATCAGCGCCCACGAGTCGCCCGAGACCATCCGGGCGGTCAAGTCAGCCTCGATACCGCGACGGTTCGCCAGTCCGGTCAGCGCGTCGTGTCTCGCCTGATGCTCGGCCCGGCCGAGCTGGCGCCGAGCCTCGTCGAGCTGGCAGCGGGTCGTGGCCAACCTGCGGCGCATCCGTCGCAGGATCAACGCGGCTGGTAGCGCTGACGCGCTTAGACCGCTCACCGCGGCCAGTATCTCGGCGATCATGCGTTCACCGCCTTGGTCTGACGCGGCTGCGTTGACGCGAGCTGACCCACCTCCGCGCCGAGGCGCTCCTCGTTGGCCGACATCCGCCCGTGTGCACACAGAGACGGACGCCAGCCCTGGTTGATCAGGTCGGTGAGGAGATCAAGAAGTCGTTCCGCAAGAACGAGCTTGCGAGCCGCAGCCATGCGGTTTCGACGACTCCTGTCCTTCTTGCACTCAATGCATTCCGTGGCCGACTTGTAGAAGTCGCTGGCAAGACGATCACGGTCGCAGTTGCGACACGTGATGCTGATCGATTCGCGAGGCACCCGCTCCTCCTCCGCCGGGAACGTTCTCTCTTAAGGACTGTCGCACGCAGCGCAAGTGCATGCAAGTGCACATAGAATGAAGCTGCCAGATCCGCCGTTTCAGCAGGAAGGCCCCGCTCGGATCCGCCAATTGCGGCGGATCGGGCGGGGCCCTTGCGTGCACGTGCAGGAGACTGCAAAGATGCGAAGAGCGGTACCAGATCTGGGAGGAGACCCATGCGGACCTTGAAGTTCATGTGGAAGGACAGCGAATCGGTCGGCGGCAACTGCCCCGCCCTCTACGAGGTCGAAGACGGGTTCGTCGTGCAGGGCAAGGTGCTCCAGCCGGGCGAGATCGCCCAACTGCGTGACCTCGGCGAGGATGAGGTCGCGGTGTTCGTGCCCGCCAACGTTCTGAACCGGCTGGCCAGCCGCTGATGAACAACTCGATGTGGCGGGAGATCGGCAGCGGCGAGTTCTTCGCCGCGCTGCACGGTGCCGCAAGATCGGCTTTCCGGCTCGAACTTCAGCCCGCGTACATCGAGGACTATGAGCAGAGCCTTGTCGACCGCTGGGCGGTCGGCGAGTTCCAGGCTCCGACGGTCGTGCCTGAGCTTGCCGACTGGTTCAGTCGGATCGGAGAGCAGACCGGTCGCGGCGTACAGGTCGCCCGGGTTCGGGTCCAGGAAGATCCACCTACGCCGTATCAGCAGTTCGAGCGCTGGTGCGACGCCTGGAACGTGGGCGCCGGCGAAACCATCCGCTACATGACACGACAGCGCGCGCTCGACGTCGGCCTGCTGCCAACCGCAGGCGTCAACGGGGACTGGTGGCTGATCGACGACCAGCAACTCATCTTCATCAAGCATGACCCTGACGGCCGCCGACTGCAGTACCTAAGCACAACCGACGCGGCGACCGTTAGCCAGGCAGCGACGTGGCGGGATCTGGCGATCCGACACAGCGAGCTGAGCGACGCTCGGCCTGCAGCCGCCTAGCGATCAAGGACACCACGCACCATGAACCCCCTAGAAAAGGCTCTCGACGGGCCTGAAGGACTGCGAGCCCGCCTGCGCGAACTACGTGTGCGGGCGGGTAAGCAGCAGCAAGAAATCGCCGCCATCACCGGGTGGAGCCACTCGAAGGTCAGCCGCATTGAGTCAGGTAAGACCAAACCGAGTGCCGACGACGTACGCCGCTGGGTTGTCGCCGCAAACGGTCCGGAACAGGTCGCCGACGAACTCATCGACATCTTGGTAGACGCGGAGTCCGAGCATCGCAGCTGGAAAAGCGCGATGCGCGCCGGCCAGGGGCCGGTCCAGGCGGGCTACCTCGAACTGGCTCGCCAGTCACACACCATCAAGGATTTCGAATTGACGGCCGTGCCGGGGATGCTGCAGACCTCGGCGTACGCGCGGGCGATGTTTGACGAGATGGTCCGCCTGCACCAGCTGAACGTCGTGGACGTCGACAAAGCTGTGGCATCCCGGCTTGAGCGCCAGGAGCTGCTCTACACCGACCGCCGCTTCGAGTTCCTGCTAGCACAGCCGGTCCTCGAGTGGCTGCTCTGTCCACCCGATGTAATGCGCGCCCAGCTCACACGCCTGATTCCGGTGATCGGCATGCCCAACGTCCGGTTCGGGATCCTGCCAACACGGACACAGCTACGTCGGATTCCGCAAAACACCACCGCTGCCTTCATCGGCGAGGAGGAGACCGTCGTCGCGGTCGAAACCTTCGCGGCTGAGACCCACTATTACGGCACGCAAGCCGAGCAGTTCGTCGCTGCAATCGACGACCTGTGGGAAGACGCTGTCGAAGGCGAAGCGGCCAAACAACTCGTGGTTCAAGCCCGCGATGCGCTGCCTAGATGACGGTTGGCATCGGCTCAGAAACGTCGTACGGCGCACGTTGCCAGGACGGTCCCACGCAGCGACGACCGACCGCCCTAGCTGATCGGGAGGGGGTCCCAAGACGTAGTCATTGATCATGAGGCGAGCACTGTGAGCATCACGCAACATCGGGGCATGGATGCGCCAGGTGGCGGGTCCGCATAGTCGACTCTCCGATCACCGACTATCAGCGCTAGATGGCCTGGATGGACAAGTGGAACATCGAGGCCGGCGAGCAGATCGACTACCTGCAGCGAACCGACCTGGCCCAGACTTCGCCCGCTCCCTTTGATGCTGACTGGTGGCTGTTCGACGAAGCGACGCCGGACGCCCGAGTCATGATCATGCACTTCACCGAGACGGGCTATCGCCATCGCGTCGAGTTGGAGACCGAGCCTGCCACGGTCGCGGCTGCGGCAGCTTTCAGGCGGAAGGTAGTCGCGCTCGCACGCGGTCAGAGCGACGGACGTGCGGCTGCCTGACCTGGCGCAGCTCGGAGACGGAAGTCCGAACAGGACAGCCCGACTGACCAAGCACTGCAAGGCATGCATAGAAATTCGCGCGGATGACGGCGGCACCACGCACGAGATCGCCATAGCCGACGCGTGTCGATGCCCGGTTTCGAACGGGCCGCGCCGTATGATCCGTCGGACGCATCATGACCTGATCTTGGAGGGCCAGAAACCCCGACATCTAAGTCCATAAAAAAGCAAGCCCCAGACCCCAGTTCGTTTGGCCGCGAGTTCAGGGTCTGAGGCTTTCAGGCTCGGAGGAAAGAATAGCACCCACCCTCCGGGCTGGGTGCTTCTTCGTCTCCAGACACGCCCGGTGCGTGTCCGGTGGATGCTGCGCGCGCCCCGCCCGCGTCTCGTCGTTGCCCGTGTCCGGCGATGCCGGTGCCATGGCATCTGTTGCCACCTCGATTGTGGTCTCACCCAAGCTGACCTTGGGTTCTGTATGGGTTCCCGTGCGGGGTGCGCTCGGTGATGACGTGGGCGCCGCGTCATGACCGCCGTGATGGCGTACCCACGCTCCCGTGATGATCTTCACGGTTGGTGCGCGGCGTGTTATGCCGCAGGGCGGTTCTTGCCGGCGGTGGATGCGGGTGTGCAGGCGTGTCAGGCACATCTGCGGGTGCTGTCGGCGCGGGCGGTGGTGCCGGGGCAGATGGCGCTCGAGGTCGAGGTGCCCGAGGCCTTGCGGGTGCAGCATTGGACCGGACTGCGGGTGCGGTGCACCGATTGCCGGGCCCGCGGGAGCGGGGCGCCGCGGCTCGGGCTGCCGAATCGAGTTCCGGGTGATCCAAGCCCGCTGTGCCTGAGCTGCTGGCGCCGGCGTGAGCGGCGGACCCGCCACCGTGCGGGGCGGGGGCCGTCCCCGGTCGTGGTGGACGCCGCCGCGGTGGCGCGGCTGGCCTGCGAGGCGTGCGGTCGGTCGGACGGTGCGGGGGGCTGTTGGCGGTGCGGTGATCAGGCCACCTGGCTGGCGGCGGCGCGGGCGATGCATGAGGACGACCAGGCGCAGGCGGCGGCGGAGGCCGCCCGGGTCGATGATCTGCTGGCCGCGCATGAGGCGTCATTACGTGCGGTCCGGCGCGCGCAGCGGCGCCTGGATCAGGTGACCCGGTGGCGTCAGCGGGTAGCGCGGGTGGTGGCGGCGCAGGCCCGGCTGACCAAGACCGGCCCGCGCGGGCAGCTGCGGATCGCCCGGGGTCCGGGCCGGTGGGCCCGCGCGGCGTACCTGCTGGCGGACTTCCTCGCCCGCGATGCCGCCGAGCGGACGAGGCGGGGGCTGAGCCGGCGGGGCCGGCGGCCGCAGTACCCGCGGGTGGTGGCGGTGATGGCGGTGGCGGCGTGCTGCGAGTCGGGCCGCGGCTCGATGGCCGGTCTGTACTGGACGGCCCAGATGGCCGGCGTCGCCGAGCGCACGGTGACGACCGGGTGGGCCCGCACGGTCCAGCTCGGCTGCACCAGGCGTACCCGCAAGGGCCGGATCCTGGCGGTGGCGGAACGCCGCGCGCTCGGCCGGCCGCGGCAGCGCGCCGTCTACGACTTCCAGCCCCTGCACCGCTCCCCCGTGGCCGCGACGCCGTACCTAGGGGCGGCGGTTGCGCTGCTGGCGCAGCTGTTGCAGCGCGCCGGCGCGCTCGTGGACGAGTGCCAGGCGAAGCTGGACGAGGCGGTCGCGGCGGCGGCCGCGATCGAGGCCGAGGTCCTCGATGCGCGAGCCTGGCAGGCCGAGCGGCGCCGTGACGACCTGGCGCTGCAGGCGGCCGTGGATCCGGCATGGACCGTCGAGGCCGAGCAGGCAACGAAGACGGCGGTGCTAGCCCGCGGCCGGGCGAACCTGGCCGCGGCCCCGCCGGCCGACGCGATGGCTCGGGTGCCGCCGCAGGCGCGCCGGACGGTCCGCGACGCGGCCGCGGAGGCTGTGGATAACGCGTTTGACCAAGCAGGACGGTGGGCGAATTTCTGCGACCACTCCCCGAAGGGGTTCTCGAAGAGAATCTCTTCCGGTTTGTGGTTCTACAGGGGTCACCCTGCTACAGACGACGTCACCGCAGCCGAAACGCAGCGGCCTCACGGCCGGGGTACACACCACAACGGCGGCGCTTCGCGCCCAGCACCGACAAAGGACGAGGTCCGGCTCACAGGGTCTAGCCGTCCTAGGACGGCTTACAGAATGTGCTCCACACCGCCCCAGCGTCATGGCCGCTCAGCGGTCATGGGGTGGGCAAAGCCGTTGGCCAAGGCCTTGGCCAACGGCTGGGAGTACCTCGGGCGATTCCTGCAAGACGCCGACGACGGACGCCGCAATCCCCGCAACGCCGCCCGGGAACACGGCCGCCGGCTGGCCATGATCGCGGCCACGCTGGGCAGTCGTCTCGGCCCGGACTGGACCGCCGGCGACGTCGTGCACCTCGTCGAGCACTACGGCCTGACCGGCCGCCCCGCCGAACGACGGCAGGTCATCGCCGCGGGCGACGCCCACTCTCCACTGAGCTACCTGGCCCGGGCCCTCGACCGGGCACTCACCCACCCGACTGCGCAGGTGCCGCATCACTCCCCGGTTCGAGAAGCGTACGAACGCGAACTCCACGCCGCCGAACGGGCCACCATGGCCGCGCATACCGCGGCGCTACGCGCCGAGCTCGACCAGCGCGACGCCACCGCGGCCGCGGAACGATCCGGCCCCCGCGCCGGGCTCGCCGCCGCCCGCAAGGTCGCCGCCGGTGCGCAGGGTCCCGCCCGTGTCCGGTCCGGCGAGGTCGCCGACCGTGAGCAGATGGCCCCGGCCCAGGCCGAGCTCGCCGCTCGCGCGAGCCGGCCGACGGTCGATGATCGTGCAGGCTTCGTTGACTGGCCGACGGTCCACGAGCCGGGCAGCGGTCTCTCCCACCGTGTCCCTCGCTGCGCGGCAGGTCATCCGTAGACGACCTCGGAATCTGACATGTGAACCAGGTTGCACTGCGAGGGCTGGGCGAGCCTCACACAACTTGATCAATTCTTACGCCTGATAGCCGCCAAGCGACTGATTCCAAGGCGCCAGATGCGACATCTTGGTCATGGCTTGGGGTGCCGTTCATCAAGGAGGTCGTCGAGTTGCTGTGCGGCCTCGCTGGTCAGCCGTTGCTTCTCGTCGTCATCGAGTTGGTCGTAGTATGCCGAGAAGCGCTCGAAGGCTGAGCTGAGTGCCTCGCCGTAGGCGTCGGAAGCGACGGCTTCGCGGAGGTTGACCTGGCCGGAGAGCACGCCTTCGGCCAGCTCCTGCAGCAGCGGATCGGAGCCGTTGGCCAGGGCGGTCAGGCTGGTGCGCAGAAACTTGGCGACCCGAGGGTCACCGGCGATCTCGTACACACTGTCATGCATCGATGCTCCTCATCGGTGAGGGCCTTCGGGGGCGAGGGGATTGCGGTAGCTACCGCCCGCGACCTCGGGTATCTGCACGCTTTCCAAGCTGGCCACACCGGTCTGCGCGACGCCGATGAGGGCTTGAGTGGCGGAGTAGACGGTGGCCATGACCTTGGTGGCCTCGGCCCACATGTCGAGCATGCGAGCGACCTCGATGGCGGCAACGCCGTAGCCGACGACGGCGCCGACGCCGGTTTCCGCGGTGACGGTGCCGGCCGCGGCGGCGATACCGGCGATGATGGCCGCGTCGAGTAGTCCCTTGATGATGCCGGAGACGGCCTCGCCGGCGTTGTATGCGCCCTCGGCCGCCAGCTCGAACTGCTTGGCCACCACGCGCATGGGATGTGCCATCGCGTCCAGCTTCGCGGCGATGTCGGTGAAGTGCTGGTCGGCGGCCTCGGCCGCATGGCCCTGCCACTGCGTGCGGAGCGAGATCGCTCCGCCTTGTAGGTTGTAGCCGAGGTCGGTGGTGGCGTCCGCGGCGTTGCCGAGTGCTTTGCCGGCCTTGGCGAGGGCTTGCCAGTCGCCGAGGAAGAAGTCGGTCGCTTCGCCGAGGATGTCGTAGCCGAACACCCAGTCGATGCCTTTGAGCGCCCAGTGCGAGATGCTGATGTTGTCCAGGACGGCCAGAGGGTGACTCAGCTCGACGTCACCCACCGCGGCCAAGCGGCCGGAGGGATCGCGGGAGTCGGCGAACGAGGGACCACAGGGGTTGCCGGCCCAGGCCTGCTCCAGCGCCGTCAAGCCGGCGCGGTCGGGACGGTTGGGCAGGGTGGCGTCCATGCGCGCCGCGGCGTTCGCATCGGTCTGGCGGTAATAGGCGGCGGAATCGGTCAGCCCGTCCTGGTCATATTCGAGCAACGTGCCGACTTTGTGAAGGTTCGCTGCCGCGGCGGCGAACGCGCGGGGCCCGTTCTCGCCCAAGAGTTTCATCAACCCGCCGCTGGACCACGTTCCGTCCGGCGGCGGGTACCGGTGCAGGTAACCGCCGATCGCGCGGGCGTCCCCGCTAGCCCGGTCGACCTGTTTCGCGTATCCGTCGAGACCCTCCGGGACCACGGTGAACGTCATGAACTGCCTCTCCCCCGTTTGACTTGCACAGCCGTTCCGTTCAGGACGCCAGATTCGCCACCACGACGATTTCCAGGACGCCGAGAACGGTGCAGCCCCACGCCCACCAGAGGCGCTGTCGCCCCGCGAAGACGTCCCTGGTCAGCTGGACCATGACTCCCCACACGGCACCGGCGATCAGGAGCGCGCATCCGGGTGCGGCGGCCCACGACAGGCGACCGCCCACCATCATGAAGATCAGGGCGAACGCGAAGATGCCACCCAGGATGTTCAGTCCGGCGGCGTAGAACCGGATGCGCCCGACGGCATCACTCTCCGACTCCGCCGCGAATTGGTGCCGAAGCTCCTCACGAAACGACATCGCACGAGGGTACAGGGCATCCTCTGCCTCGCCGACCCACGATCATCGGCGGGCGTCAGCCACACCAGCGCCCCCGAATCCGGGTCGCGACGCCACCTGTGCAACGTCGTGATCATCGAACCCGCCCGCCGCCGCGCCGGGCCCGCCGCTCTGGTCCATCCGCCGACACCAAGCCAGAGCCAGGATTCGGCCACTACGCCCGACAAGCCCTCCTCGGGACATGATCACAATCCGGCTGGAGCACTAGAACGATTCCCTCGTTTGCCCAGCTCACCGCTGGCATAGTTGCCCGTCATACGGCCCGCTCCGAGGGTGGGAACTCTGCCGGATTTGCCGCACTCCTCCCGCTCGAGGAGGTACAGGTCCGCACCGCAGGGGACGAGCGCGACGAGGCCGAGGTGGTTGGCATTATGGCCCGTCGACTTCCCGCCGCCGGCGGCTGTGCGACGACGGCCGATCTGTGGATGACGGAGACGTTGTGCTGGCATTGTGGCCCGTCACATGAGCGATACTCGCGTCGGCTGGCATTACCGCCCGTACGCTGAACCGGACATCGCGGCAGGAGCTACGCAAGGCCCACGGGTGTTGCTGGTTGTGCTGGCATTATGGCCCGTCCCTGTCCACAGGTTCGCCGGGTTGTGCTGGCATTGTGGCCCGTCACGGCCGGTCCCAGACGGCCTGAAAGCCGGGCTACCCGCCTCGCGCCCCTGTGGACAACGCTGATCCTGCTGGCATTACGGCCCGTCAAAAGCCGGGCTTGGCTGGCATTACGGCCCGTACCGCCTGGCATTATGGCCCGTCACGCTGCCACGTTTACGCAGCTCAAAGGCCTGTTTCGGCGGCCCCTTGTAGTTGATCCTCGTAGCCTGCTTGTAGTTCTTCGGCCGCCCGCGCCGGCGCCGAGCATGCCGCCGCCCCGCCCGGCCGGCGCGACACGCGCACCCCGAACAAAGTTTGATCGACCCTCGCCGCTACGGCAGCCTGTGCGGCATGGCCCGGCCGACCTTCACGCAGATGGAGCTGCTCGAGCAGATCGCCGAGATGGACGCTCGGACGGATCCGCCGATCGGCTTCCCGCCGCTGGTGACCGCCATGTGCCTGCTGCCCGGCGTGAAGCCGACCCTTCCGAAGGTCCGGCCCGTCGAGGAGCACCGGGTGCTCAGCCGCAGTCACAACGGGTGGACCGCCACCTGGACCGCCGGCATCAACCCGAAGGACGGCAGCAACGTCGGCCTGCCGTACGGACCGAAGGGCCGTCTGCTGCTGGCGTTCCTCGGCGGCTACGCGGTCCGGCACAAGACCCCGATGATCGAGCTGGGTCCGAGCCAGAGCGGGTTCATGAAGGAACTCGGCCTGGCCGCCTCCGGCGGCCGCACCGGATCCAAGACCCTCGTCGGTGAGCAGGTTCGGCGCCTGGTGCGCGCCCAGCTCGTCGTCGAGCGCGACTTCGACGACGACCCGCGCTACCTCACCGACGAGGGCGCCGGCATGCGCATCGCCCGCTCGTGGAAGGTGTGGTGGGACCGCAGCGGAGAGAACCCAACCCACCCGGTCGAAGGGTCGTATATCGAGCTGTCCAAGGACTTCTACGACGAGATCATCGATCACTCGTTCCCGCTGAATCTCGATGCCCTGCGGATATTCGGCGACAGCGCGCTGGCCATGGACCTGTACGCCTGGCTCACCTACCGACTGCGGCAGCTCACCAAGCCGGTCACGCTCACGTGGGAACAACTCACCGCGCAGTTCGGCAAGAACGGCCTGCCCGATGTCGGTGCCCCGAACCGCGCCCGCAGCCGCGCGGTGGCCGAGAACAAGCGCAACATCTTGGCCCAGCTCCCGACCGTGCTGGCCGTCTATCACCAGGCGAAGGTCGAGGAGACGAAGTTCGGCCTGGAGCTGCGGCCAAGCCCGCCGCACGTGCCTGAGCGCGGAATGCACGGGTTGCGGCGCGCTCAGGCCGCGGCCAGCCTGCCCGCACGCCGGACCGCCGCCGCAGCAGCGGACGAGGCATCTCCGGTGCCAAGCCAGCCAGACCGTTGCCAGCGGAGCACCCGGTAACCAGATGGCCAACGGTCGCCCGTTCAGTGCGCTGGTGTTGGTTCTAGGCTCGCGGGGTAGGCGTTGGCAGGGCCTGTGCTCGCCGCTGGTTGTCGCTGGCGCCGCAGCCGTCGGCCGCGAGGCGGGGTTCGGATGAGCGGATACCGCGGTTGTGTCCGGTCTGCGGTGGGCCGTTGCCGGCCTCGGCGCGGTTGAGCTGGGTGTTCTGTTCGTCTGCCTGCCGGGCACGGCACTGGCGTACGACAGGCCATCGCCATGCCCGCATCCGGGCCCAGAAGTTCGACCGGGTGGCCGGGGCGGGTCAGTCCAGCCAAGCGAGTCGGGCCACCCCGCCGGCGACCGTGACCACCCTCGCCCGAAGTAGCGCGTCGTTGATCTTCAGGACCACGTGTTCCTTGCGGGCTGGGTACTGCTGGGCGCCGGACACCACGCAGGCTATCCGGGTCGGCTTGGCGGTGACTGGCTGGGCGCCGACGCTGGACCACAGAACCGCGTCGGTGCTGGTGCCGTCCCAGGTGCGGGCGGGGCGGGTGAATACCAGGTGCTTGGCCAGCTCCGACTCCTGCATGCCGATGTCGGTGTAGGCGAAGTGGGCCTGTCGGTCCTGCACGGTGATGCACCGGGCGATTGCCAGCAGCGGCTGATAGGAGCCGTCTATCCGCACCGCCACGTCGGCTCCCTCCGGTGGTGCGTGGTCGAGCACAGCGGCGAAGCCGCCGACCGACACGTCGAGGGTGTGACCGACGCTGTCCACCGAGGTGTCGGGCCACCACACCGTCACCGGAAGGTTCAGTTCCCGTCGCGGGTACTGGCGCCGGTCGGTGTCATCACGGGTAGGGCGGCCCAGTCGGACCCGTCCGTCGTCGACCATTCGCACCGCCGCCCACCATCGGCTTACCGGCGGCGTGTGGATCAGCTGTACTACATCAAACGGACTGACCCCAAGATCGTCTTTAACTTCGACGTCCAGGGTGCCGGTTGTCGGATCCGCCGCGATCAGGACGGCGGAAACGCCGTTGACAGTGACCGTCGAACCGACCCGCTCTGCCCAACTGTCCACCCGATCAGCGTAGAACCGAGCAGGATCTTCTCGCGGACGAAGCAACGCTACGGCGACCCTGTCGTCGGCGGCCAACACGGGCCGACGTCCGCACGCGGCCGACTCCGGCCGCCGCGGCTTCGCCTGGCGCGAAGGCGCATACGGCTGGTGGGGCCGCTCCGGCACGTTCCAAACCGTGCTCCACCTGCGGAACCAGGGTTGAGAGACGTCCACTCCCGTCTGCCGGCCTCGCTCCTGCATCTGCAGCGCTGTCGGCGCCCCCTCCTGACCTCAGTACCGGGAGCGCAGAAGGTACGCGACATGCCCTCGACCAGATCCCCGCTCCACGACCCGAACCCAGCGTGCCGGCCACCGACCAAGGATGACCTCCATGCTGCACCGTCGCGGATGCTACGACCGCCTCGCCGACATCCGCCGCCGTGACCCCGTCGCCGACTACCACGCCATCTACCAGGCCACCGCGCTGTACGAGTTCCCCTTCGACACCCGGATGGGGCTGCTGCTGGCGTTCTGGCGCACCTTCGCCGTGCCCTCCATCGCCGAGGTCCTGGCAGCAACCGGAGAAACCATCCACCGCACCGACCGCCGCGCCGACGACACCGGCATCCTCATGTACACCCTGATCAAGTACGGGCTCGACCATCCGTACGGGCGCACCGCCACGCGCCGGCTCAACCAGATCCACCGTCGGTTCACCATCAGCAACGACGACTACCGGTACGTGCTGGGCACCTTCCTCTTCGCGCCCGCCCGATGGATCGACCAGCACGGCTGGCGGCCGCTGGCTGTCACGAACGCACGGCCATGCTGACCTTCTACACCACGCTGGGCCGGCGCATGAACATCACCGACATCCCGACGACGTGGGACGCCTACGAGACCTTCTACGACACCTACGAGGCGCAGCGCTTCGCCTACACCCCGGCCGCGGCGCAACTGATGGCGGCGACCGAGGGCCTGCTCGGTGCTTCCTCCCGTGCCCTGACACTCCTGTCCGGCGGCATCATCCGCACAATGCTGGACCCGCCGCTACGCCACGCCACCGGAGTCACCCCGCCACCCCGCTGGGCCAAGGCCCTCCTGACCGCCGCACTGGGCGGTCGGGCCGCATGGCTGCGACACGGAGCGCGGCCCCGCACCCGCGGCTGGCTCGACGAGGGAATCACCGGCAAGACCTACCCCGACGGCTACGACCTCGCCACGCTGGGACCCAGCGGACCGCAGCAACCCGGCTGACGCCAGGCGCCTGTGGTGAGCATCTGAATCGGGATCGTCTGGGCTGTACGTGGTCTCGACGACCGCGCAGTACCTTGACCAGGCACAGAACGCGCTGCGTATCGCCTTGGACGCCGTCGAGGTGGCCCGCGCCCGGCCCTGGTTCGAGACCGCGGACCGAGCCGCCTCTGCACCCGGGCGCCCCTCGAGCCACCGGACAGGACCAGATGCTCTACGCCGCCGCACTGATCGTCTGGTGGTGGTGTGATGCTCGGCCTCGTCGAGTTGGAGGAAGGCGGCCTGCACGCGCAGCAGATGACGGCAGGGACACTCCTCGTAGCGAGCCATGACCGCCTCGAACCGGCCGGCTCGGGAGAGGGCCATCGTCTTGTCGTCCTGGTCCATGCCACATTCCAGGGCGCGCTGGCTCCATAGAACAGCCACCGCTGATCAGCGAGACACTGCCGAGCGGATCGCGACGCCACCGCGACTTGAGACACATAGGCCGGGGGTGACGACTCGTTATGAGTTGTCACCCCCGGCGGGTTGTGTGCGGCAGGCCGTAACGGTGGCGGACTACGACTCGTCGAGGTCGCTCACTGCGTCGGCGACAGCGGCGCTCGCGACGGTGCTGACCACTGCTGCCAGCAGGGCTGTGGCCGGACCACCCACGGCGAGGCCGATGCCCACCGCCGCCTTCCTAGCCAGCAGGCCGGCACCGCTACCCGCGGCTGCCACAGCGATGCGCTTGGCGTACTGACCGGCCAGTTCCTCATGCTTCTTGTTCATCGTCAACCTCCTACTGGATCACGTGGTCGGGATTCGGCGTCAGCGTTTGGGCCACGGGATCTGGATCTTCGGCATCCGGAACGGGCACGGCTTCCCGGTCAGGGGCGTCACCGTGACGTCCCAGATCTGACACGACTCCTTCAGATAGCGCAGAACCGTGGTGACGAGTGAATCGGAATCACGTGAGTGAATGATTTTCATCGAAGTGGCTCGGCTGGTGATCTCCACGCCGAGATCCTGCTCCCAGTACGCCCGGCGATCATGGGTGCCCCCGATAACCCACTTTCCGTCAACCCCCCAGCGGCGCGGCGCGGTCACACCGATGACGTCGCCGCACTTGTTGTGCAGGACCACCACCACCGACCCGTGATAGCCGCGGGGCTTCGCCACCGACCAAATGCGGGTCGGCTCGCCGGAAACCTTGCCGACGTTGCGGGAAACGCGGATCCAGCTCTCCATGCGAAGCCCGCCGGACAGCGCGTCTCGGCGATAGTCAGTCAAGGCAGGCAAAGACCGGTTAGCCGCATTCGGGTCCGGGCACGGATCGCTCGCCGCCGGATGCGCGATCGCCGTGAACCAGTCGAGCCTTGCCGGTGGCGGCACGACGGGCCGGGGCAGAATCCTCCAGTGCGGCGGCACGACACCGGGACGGCGCAGCAGGCTGCCGGGCTGCGGGCTGGGTGCCGCAACGGCGGGGGTCGATGGAACAAGGGCGGCGGTCAGCGCCGTGCTGATAGCCACCAGCAACAGGAGCAGGACACGTGGAGGAGACGCGGTGCGGCGCGTCCCACCCGTCGGGTTGGGAGAGGTGTTCATTCCACTTCCTTCGCGAAAATGCGCGGAGCGCGGCAGCGGCCCACGCGATAGGAGCCGGGCAAAAGATGTCTGTCGCCGAATATCTCTGGCTGCCCGGCGGGACGATCTCCAGTTTTGTCCGTCCATCCCCCAGGTTCGCAATGGTCCATTCCTGGGCCAATTAGTTAGCGCTGGCCAGGGTGGGGGTCGTGACCTGCCAACCCGGGTTGGACCAGGGTCAGCGGACCCAGGGTCATAGAGGGGGTCAGAGCCAACGGCCCACGTCCCGTACGGCTAGGCCCGTGACATCCCCGTGATTCATGGGGTAGGCATGAGACGAGAGTCCAGGCGAAACAAGAGCGCTGATGCGCTCTTTTGCTACCAGCGCCCCTGCCCTAGGATCCGCCGGATGTCAGCTGATTCAGAGCGGTCTTTCGACCCGGCATCGCTCACTTCAAAACAGGGGTTCATGGAACTCCTCCTCGCCCTTGGCAAGGCCCGACTCAACAAGACATCACCTACGGGAATTGCCAAATCCGCCGCAGGGGCAAATCTAGATAATCTTTCCGAGGCCACCGTCAAGCGGATATTTCGGGAAAAGAAGATTACCTTCGAGACCCTGTCTTCGTACCTGACGCTGTGCTCGGCCTCCGAGACGGAACGTCTGGCGATCACCGAGTGCTACAAGGGGCTGTACGGCGACGCTGCACCGGACTCCGCGCCCACGGAGCCCGACAGACCTGGGCAGGCTCCCGCCGCGGCCGCCGAGTCGCCGCAGCCCGCCGATGCGCCGCAGATACCCGAACCGGCGACCAAGCGGGAGACGACTGCGCTGCCTGCTGTAGAGCCGAGGGCATCTGCCGCGAAGCTCGTTCCCACCCCCACGGGTGCCCCGCTGGGCGTGGCGACCACGTCAGATCGGCATGAGAGCCGCTCCCGTCTCCACTCCTTGAACGGACCTGTTCGGATCGCGGTACTCCTCGCGCTCACCACCACGGCACTGCTGGTCGCTGGAATGGTGATGACCACGCCCTGGGATCGTGCAAATCCCGTGCCGCCCCCCTGCAGTGCGGCTGGCTGCCCCACAGGCAACGCCCTCCCCGCACCCGGTGCCGCCTCGAGCAGCCCCGCAACGTCCCCCTCCGCACCACCGGCCGGTCCGGACGGTGGAAACGGAAGCCCCGGAACCACTTCGGACGGGCAGACCCGCCCCGGTACCGGGACGGGGGACGACCAGGGTGGAAGGGTCGAGATTGTGGGCCTTCAGCCAACCTCGCCACGCCCGACGACCACGTCGGCTCCACAGTCCGCACTCGAATACCTAACCTCGGTCACGCCGAAGTCGTCACTGAATGCCAAGGTCACCACATGCCGGACCGTAGGCGGCGCCGCGCTGCCGAACTCCATCTTGTTCACCCCCACCGACGGGAAGGCCATCTGGGAGGCCGTGACACCGGCCGACGTCAAGACGATGACATTCACCATTGGGGTGCATGACCGTCCGGGATACAACGCCAGCGCCCGCATCGGGGCTTTCGTGCAGATCGGCAATACCGTGGATGGTGTGACGACCAAGGCCTACAGCCGGAATTCAGCGGACAACCCGCCGGATCCGATCACGTATGGCCCGGGCGACAGGGTCACGGTGTCCGTCACCCCTGGAGAGCTCGTCCGGTTTCAGATTACGGCTGGAGATGAGCCAGACGAGGTTTGCGTTGCGCAGCCGGTCCTAAACCGCTGAACTGATCGCCGGCAGCCTGCCCCCAGGGATCGGCCGTTGGGACGACGGAACGGCCAGTAGCGCTAAGGATGATGTTGGTTCGGGCATACCGCTGGACACGTTCGGGGTAGGTCGGTCGTCACGGTCGGCTGACCGTTAGTCGGACTTCGATCGGCCTCGATCTCTCGTACCGTTTTGGCCTGTGCCGGTTGAGTTCCTCACTGATGAGCAGGCGGCCGCGTACGGCCGATTTCCAGAGACGTTGACGCCCACAGAGTTGGAGGGGCTGTTCTTCCTTGATGACGCTGATCGGGACCTGGTCGCTCGACGTCGCCGGGATGAGAACCGGATCGGGTTCGGGTTGCAAGTGGCCACAGTGCGGGCTCTGGGGCTGTTCCTGGAGGATCCGCTGGATGTGCCGAGCGAGGCAGTCGACTACGTCGCTGGGCAGGTCGGTGCGGCGGATCCATCGGTGGTCAAGGAGTATCTGCGGCGCAGGCAGACCCGGTTCGAGCACCAATGGGAGATCGCCCGGGGGTACGGATACAGCGACTTCACTACGGCCGAGTCGGACCTGGTGCACTGGATTGATGACCGGGCCTGGACGACGGGCGATGGCCCGAAGGCGATCTTCGAAGCGGCGGTGGGGTGGCTGCGTGAGCGCAAGGTGCTGCTGCCGGCGGTGAGCACTCTGGCTCGGTTGGTGGCGCAGGTGCGGGCGCAGGCCACCGACCGGCTGTATCAGCGGTTGTCCGAGCTGGTCTCGGCCGATCAGGCCCGGCTGTTGGAGGATCTGCTCGACGTGCCGGACGGTTCCCGATTCTCGCAGCTGGAGAGGTTGCGGACGCCGGTGACCAGGACGTCGGGCACCGGGATGGTCCGGGCGTTGCAACGGGCCGGCGAGGTCGCCGGCCTCGGCCTGGGTGGCGTGGATGTCGGGGTGGTGCCGCGGCGGCGGGTGTGGGAGCTCGCCGGGTACGGGTTGGAGGCGAAGGCGCCGACGCTGCGCCGGCATCCGTATGCGCGGAAGCTCGCGACTTTGCTGGCCACGGTCCGGGCGCTGGAGGCAACGTCGGTCGACGACGCGCTGGAGCTGTTCGACGTGTTGATGACCATGGAGCTGCTGAGCCGGGCGGAGCGGCAGTCGAAGAAGGAGAAGCTACGCCGCTATCCGAAGGTGTCGCGGCACGCCGGAAAGTTGGCGGCCGCGGTCGGGGTGCTGGAGGCCGCCGAGTGGGGCGAGCAGGTCCGCCTCGAGCAAGTGTGGGACGCGATCGACAGCGTGGTGTCCCGAGCCGAGCTGCGCGCGGCGGTCGCCGGGATCGCGGAGATCCTGCCGCCGGTGGACGCCGACCCGGACGGGGAGTGGCGGGCGCATCTGCTGGAGCGGATGGCCACGGTGCGCGGTTTCGTGCCGCTGCTGTGCCAGGTGATCGAGTTCGGTGCCACGGCCGATGCCGCGCCGGTGCTGTACGCGGTGAACGGGCTGCCGGAACTGCTGGATGCGCGGCAGGGTCGCAAGGTCGCCGCCGGGTTCCTCGACGCCCGCCGAATCGAGGTGGAGGTGGTGCCGTCCGGGTGGTGGCAGCGGCTCGTCTTCCCGAAGGAGCGGCCGGCCGAGACGGTGGACAAGGCCGCGTATGTGTTCTGCGTGCTCGAGCAGTTCCATCAGCGGCTCAAGCGCCGTGACATCTTCGCCGCGGTGTCCGAGCACTGGGGTGACCCGCGGGCCCGGCTGCTCGACGGCGATGCCTGGGAACAGGCGAAAGCGCCGGCGTTGAACGCGCTGCAGTTGCCCGAGGAACCCCGCGACCTGCTGGCCGGCCATGCCGCGGCGCTGAATGAGGCGTGGCGGCAGGTGGCGGCCGGGCTGAGTGTGGACACGGCGGCCCGGCTGGATGACCAAGGCCGGCTGCACGCACAGAAGGTCACCGCGGTGCCGGATCCACCGAGCCTGGTCGACCTGCGCAGCCGGGTGGAGGCGATGCTGCCGCGCATCGATCTGGGTGAGCTGATTCTGGAGGTAATGGCCTGGTACCCCGGTTTCGCCGGCGCGTTCACCGCCCTGTCCGGGTCGGCGACCCGCCTTGACGACTTGCACGTGACGATCGCGGCGACGCTGACCGCGCACGCGCTCAACGTCGGCTTCGTGCCGGTCGTCTCCGAGGGGGTGTCGGCGTTGACCCGGGGCCGGATCAGCCACGTCGATGCGAACTACCTGCGGCCCGAGACCTACGCCGCGGCGAACGTGGTGCTGATCGACGCTCAGGACGGCATCGGCGTGGCCCGGGCGTGGGGCGGCGGGCTGGCCAGCGCCGCGGTGCGACCTGGCTGAACATGGTCAGCGACCAGGCCGTCGGCACCGCCGGGATGGTGCTGTCCGGCACCCCGCGCGACTCGATGCACCTGATCGACCTGCTGTACCGCCGCGACGGCGGCCGCCGCCCGGAGGTCATCATCACCGACGCCGGTTCTTACAGCGATGTTGTCTTCGGGCTGCTTCAGTTGTTGGGTTTTGACTACCGGCCGCAGCTGGCCGACCTGCCCGACGCCAAGCTGTGGCGCATCGACCGCACCGCCGACTACGGTCCGCTGAACGCGACCGCCCGCGGGGTCGTCGACCTCGGCCGGATTCGCCGGCACTGGCCCGACATGCTGCGCATCGTCGGATCGATCCACACCGGGCAGGTCTCGGCGTACGACGTGTTGCGGGTGCTGTCGGCCGGCGGGAACCTTACCCAGCTCGGCGAGGCATTGGCCGGCTATGGGCGCATTTTCAAGACGCTGCATGTGCTGGCCTTCGTCGACGGCGAACCGTCTCGCAACTGAAACGTTTCTGCGAGTCAGGGGATGAGCACCTCGTCGAGCCAAAGGCGCCGCGCGAACGCACCACGCTCGGCGCGCTTGCTGGCGGCCGCCTCATCCACTTCGGCCTCGGTGAAGCCGAGTGCGGCCGTCAGAGCGGCGAGCACTTCGTGGATGTCGGCGAGTTCGCCAAGTCGCGCGGCCGGCTCGGCGGAGGCGACTTCCTCCGCCTCCTCGTGCAGTTTCGCGATCAGCGCGGGAAGTAGCTCTTGGGCGCCCAGCACCCGGACCTTTGGAGTCTGACCACCGGCGGAGATGATCTCCGGAATACGATCACGCACGAGCTTTGCCGTAGACGATCTTCTGTTCGCGAGACATCTCGCCATCATCCTTGCTCGGTGCAGGCAGCCACTCGCGCGGCTCGCTGCCAAGGGCTCCCGCTGTCGCAACCGTGCCGATCACCGCAAGATCATGCTTAGCGCTACTGACCGTTCCGTTGTTCCCCAACGGTCGAGCTGGCGATTCGACACCAGGGAAAGGTAGTCGGGCTGCACGCCGGGGGTTGCGCGAGTCAACAGCGCGCCGAGTGTGATTCCGCCGGCGATGTTCCATTGTGATGTCACGAGCGCTTGAACGTCCCTGTTCCGCCCTGGTCCGTGGCGCCGGGGCGCTGCCCGAAGGCAGCCTCGAGTAGCCGGACCGCTGCCTCGGCCTCCGAACGGGCCTGTTTCGGCGGTGCGGCGTCGTCGCGCTGATCGTATGCGTCGGCCATCAGGTCGTCGTCTGCCTGCTGCAGCAGGTCCGCCGTGACCTCGACCTGCGCCTGATCCGGGGTGCCGGGCATACCCGCGAGGTCCCAGCCGATCGTTAATTCGACGGCCAGGTCGACGTACGCGGTGAGAGGCACGTCGTCGGTGCCGTCGCCCCACGGATTGTTCCGGGTCAGCGTGGCGCTGTACGAGCCGTGCAGTTCGCCGGCGAGGCCGACCATCAGCCGGGCGCCGTCACGCCGTAGCTCCGTCACCGTGAGCTCGACGCTGAGGGGCGATACCGGCTCGACCGCGCTGACGGTTGTCGCTCCCGCGCCGGCAGCCTTGGACGATGGCCTCGGCGTGGGCATCGGCCTGCTCCGCCAAGAGGACCATGCCCCCGCGCAGCGCGTCGGGCAGGGTGGAGCCGAAGACGTCCTTGATGACGGCTTCCGCGGCGCGGCCGCGGGTGTCGAGGGTCAGGGCGACGGGCATCGAGTCGCGTTCGTCGAAGTCGACCATGATGATGCGGGTGATGCGGAAGTCGATGGCGTCCTCGTCGATCTCGGCGAGCCTCTGCACGACCGCCGGCGCGTTCTCCCGGAACTCACGGTGCGCTTTCGGACCGGCTGGCCTGCCGTCGTCGCCGGCGGGGACGGTGATGGCATCGGCCAGCACGACCCAGGTGTCGCGCTGGTCCGGGTCGGCGCCGGGTTCGATCTCCTCGACGTCGATGACGACCGGCACCTGCGGGGCAAAGGCGGCAGCTGTGGCGGCGAGTTCAGCGGCGGTGGCGATGATGCGTGGTCCCTGGCCGGGCTTCATGTGATCTCCTGCACCGTCAGCGTGATCGGAGACCGGGAAGATTGCGCCGGGTTAGTCCTGCGCTTTCTAGGCTCAGCCATCGCGTCGCAAGCGCAGCCACCGCTCAGCAGTGACCGCAGTAATCCAGTAGTGGGTTTCCTTCGCCACGTGCTCGCCCGGTAGTGCCTGGTAATTGACGGGCCAATTGCGTGGTTCAGTCCCATCGTTGAGTTCTCTCTTCACCCACTTGGTGAACGCTGCGAGCGAGCTCTTGATCGAGTCAGGCTTACGGCCAGTAGCAGCGGCAAGCCGGCTGAGAGCGACCTTTTCCTCCGGCTGAGGTCCGAGAGCGTCCAAGACGTCAGCCATAGCCCGCGGACCGGCCTCCGCCGAGAGAAGCACCTGCCGAAGGCGCTCGACGGGCCAGTCAGGGAACCGGCCGTAACGGTTGCTGACCATCAACTCCTCGTCGGTGCGCTCGGCTTGCTGCCCCGACGTCCGGCGCGCGATGTAGGCCATCACATCGGTGACGAGGTGGGCGGGAACAGGAACGGGAACGAAGTCTGACATGACCTCTAATATAGCCGCTATTCACCTGTGATTACCCAGGTAATCACCCGGTCAGGTGTGGCCGTTCGTACAGCTCTGGAGTGCCCTTGACAATCGTCACCCCATGGTGTGTACCGTGTACCTACTACACACCTGGAGGCACTCTTGAAACACCCCGAGGCCCTCGCATCTCTCACCGAGACCGTTCGCGAACCGCTGAACGACGAAGCACGCATCCCCATCGATGAAGCAATCCAGCGGATCACGAGCGACGAGTACGAGGGCGAGGTTCCCGCCCTCGACCCGCCGGAGTTCTACCGGATCGACCAGACCCTGATCGAGGTATGGGATCTGCCTAAATACGGTCCAGCCGTCCTGGAGATCGTCTACACCGAGGTCCCGGGCGACCGCCAAGCGAAGAAGAACGGAATCTTCAAGTACCACGATGAGATGGGCGCCGACCTCGATGAGTGGCCATCCTGGCATTTCGAAGAGACCAACGAACTAGTGTCCGTCCGCGCCGGTTACACGTCGGTAGACGAAGCTCGCGCGGACGCACGACGGCTGCTGCTGAAGTTGGCGATCAACTCTCCCGAGCTGCGGTTCTTCACCGGCTGGGGGCTAGACGCTGTCCTTGTCGTTCGAGCCCAGAACTGGTACACGATTCGGACGAAGCACAACGGCACCATCGAGTTCTGGGTCGACGAGGAGCCGCTGGAAGCCCACGGCCGATACGCCAACAAGGCGACTCAACTCGCCCGAGAAGTCCGCAACAACTTCGACATCCCTGTGCCGCCGGGCATGCGGAAGGTCGCTGAGGCCTTCATCCAACGCGAGGCAGCGAACGCTTCTCTGCTTCAAGCCCGGCAATCGCTGCGAATCATCCTGGAGAGCATCGACAGGCATGACACCGACGCAGACAAGAAGATGAACATCGCTGAATTGGCGCGCAACCTGTACACAGACCGGGCCAATCTCTACAAGCTCATGCCGTCTCGGCAGGGCAATCGCCGTAGGTGACGAACTCGCCGCATCGCGGGCGGCAGCCGGGTGCGGCCCTCTCGAAGGATTCCGCAGGTCAGAGGCTTGCGTAACGTACCCACAGTGACAGGTGACATGATCAGTTACACGGAACTACAGGACCTCTTCGTCGGCCGCGTGAAGCGCCGCCTGGCCGACGCGCTCGAAGCGCCCGGCAGTAGGGGCATCGACGCGAAGTACGAGCTGAAGAGGGCCGAGATCGAATTCGACTCGCTCATCGTGATGGCCGTAGAGCACGGCTTCTACATCGCCCGAGGGACGGCTCTGCGGGACTCCATCCCCGCCGACTTCATGCCCGAGGCATGGCCTGAGACTCGCTTCCGCAAGTGGCACGAGGAACACGGTGAAGACTCGGCGGCCCATTCGCACGACGTGCGCTGAGAAGTCGAAGCCCTGCGGCTGGACCGGCTGCCGCATCGAGGAACTGCTCGAACTGACCCAGCTCTCGCTGCGCCACTACACCCCACCGACCACCGGCGCGGCTACGCGGTGGCGACTATTGATTGGCCTACCAGCCACCACAGCACGATGCTCAGGAAGCAGGTGACCCCCCAGGCGATCCAATACGGGCTCTGGTCTGCGCCCAGTCGCCGAGCCTTGTCGCCGCGAAGAGCTGCGGAAATTATGCCGAAAACACCGAAAAAGATGGTCCAGATGACGACTGGTATCACTGTCGGCGGACCCGCAGGCACTCCGCTGGCAAGAACGACTGGCGGCCGCCCTGCCCGTGGCGGTAGTGGCCCGGCGCCAGGTGGGAACCAGTTAGTCACCGTTTGGTAGGCCTGGTCAGGGTCGCTCCACGATTGGGCATCTTCGTGCACAGCAAAATGGTCCCTCACGCAGCGTCACGCAGGCACTGGGCCACTCGGACCAGCACGAGCGCCAATCGGTCCCTGTCAGGCCATCAACAAGTACCGAGCTGGACACGACGCAGGAATCCCGAGATTCCTGCTGCAACCGGATTGAACCCGAGTGCTGCACGATCGTCGGACTGTGCCGCAGGAACGCGTCGCGGGTCTTCGGTTCATGTAAGTCCGCGGTGGTGACCGGATCAGGTTCCGGGCCACCCCGTTGGCTGAGGCGTGTGCCCTGACCAAGCGCTCCACCTCGGCGGCATGCCTACTCGCGAAGTCAAGCAGGTCGGTCATCGCGCGGGAGTGCAGCGGAAGCAGGCGGGCGCCCTTGCGCTTGTTGTCGTTAGAGCAGATCAAGGCCAGGTTCGAGGGCCGGTGCAGGTGGAAGTCGGTGGGCAGGCCGTGCTGGGTGATGAGGTCGCGAAGCTCTTGGTCGGTCGTCTTCTGCGGGATGATGTGGTCGATGTGCGTGTTGCCGAACAGCTGCGGCTGGTCGCACATGTGGCAGCGCGACTTCCACAGCTCGAACAAGGCGAGCCGCAGCACCACGTCGTCGTCGCCCCGGTAGCCGATCATCCCGGCGGGCAGCGGCCCGGTCACCGCCGCTCCCCTGTCGCAGGCTGGTCGCCGGCCGTGGCGGTAAAGCCGCCGCCGGCGAGAGCCGCGAGCAGGCCGGTGTAACGGCGTTCGGCGTCGTCGCGGGCCTGCTCCGCGGCCGTGACCTGATGGGCCAGGTCGTCGGCCCGGCGCTGTGCCTCGGCGCGGACGGTGTCGAGTTCGCTGCGCACGGCATCGGCGCGCTGCGCCGCGGCGTCGGCCTTCTGGTCGGCCTGGCGTAGCCGATGGTCGAGCTCCTCGTGCTCGCGGCGCAGCTGCTCGAGGGCGGCGGCGTCGCGCGCGGCCTGAGCCTGCAACGCGGCCTTCTCCGTTTCGTGGCTACGGATCTCGGCCTCGGCGGCCAGGGCCCGGGTACCGGCCTCCCCCACCCGGCGCTCCGCGTCGACCAGCTCGTCGCGGACCTGCGCCAGCTCCCGCTGCTGAGCCTGCACCTGGGCGCGCAGCCGATCGGTCTCGACCTCCGCCGCGGTGCGGCGCTCGACCTCGGCGTCGAGAGCACGGCGCTGCTCCGTCGCGGCGCCTTCGGCCTGCCCGCGCCGGTGCTCGGCCTCGACGGCGCGGCTGATCGCCGCGTCAGCCTCGCGCTGGTACCGGCCGGCGTCCTCCACCGCGAGATCGCGCTCGGCCATGGCCTCGTCGCGTACCTCGTAGGCGCGGGTGGTGCGCTGCTCGGCCTCGCGGGCTTCGCGTTCGGCGGTGCGCTGGGCGGCCTCGGCGCGTAGCTGCTGGTCGTGGGCGTCCTGGACTTGGTCGAGCGCGACCTGCTCGATCTGTGCGAGGCGGGCCTCGAGCGCAGCGATGGCTCCGCCGAAGGGCCCGACGAGCTCGCGGAGCGCCTCCAGCTCGGGGCGCAGGGCGGTGGCGGCTTCGCCGAGCCCGACGCGGGCCAGGGCGTCGCGTTCGGCGTCGGCGACCTCGCGGCAGGACTTGCCCGGGTGATCCGGCGACTGCTTGCACATCCGTCGCCGCGGTCCACCAGTGCTGTTCTGCGGAATCGGACGCCCGCAGCGCTCACAAGGCAGCGTCTTGGCCTGCTCACCGGCCGTCTCCGCACTCATTCCGGAAGACTACAAGTTAGTTAGCAGAAACTCTAACCCGGCTAACCAGTCCGATAACTCTAACTGCGCAAGAGTAAGTACCATAGGATAATGACTGTTATCCTATGGAGATGGCGTATGCGGGCTCTCCCTCTGTACCTCGACTACGACGGGTACTGCGCTCCCCCGCTTTCTGGCTGCCTTTGGCGCTGCTAGCCGCGGCCGGACTGCTGGTAGCGCTGCTCGGGCCAATCGCGTGGTGGGCCACCCCGGCCAAGCACTTGCAGGGCAAGGACAAGGCGGATGCGCGCAACGCCACTCGGCAAGTGCTGCTCGCCGCGGTGGGCGGCCTCGTGCTGGCCACCGGCGCCGGCTTCACCGCCCGCACGTATTTCCTGACCCGCCGCGGGCAGCTCACCGACCGCTACACCAAAGCCATCACCCAGCTCGCCTCCGACAAGCTCACCGAACGCCTCGGAGGGATCTACGCCCTCGAACACCTCATGACCGAGTCCGAGCGCGAGCACCCCACCGTGGTCGAGGTCCTCGCCGCCTTCGTCCGCGACCAGACCATCGGCCTCAAGCGCACTGCACCGACTCCCGACGTTGACGGTGTCGTCTATGACCCACCGGACGGATACGACTGGCCGTCTCCCACCACCGACGTCCAGGCCGCCCTCACCGTGCTGGGCCGTCGACCACACCGGCAGGAAACCCGCCCGATCGACCTCACCGGCGCCGGCCTGTACTACGCCGACTTGCGTGGAGCCCGACTGGTCAAGGCGAACCTTTATCAAGCCCGCCTCGTCGACGCAGCCCTCACTCATGCCTATCTGCAGGACGCCACCCTCATCCGGGCCACGCTCACCGGAGCCAACCTTGTATATGCGCGCCTACACGGCGCCGACCTTCACGAGGCCGTCATAGACCAAGCGCTGCTCCTCGAAGTCGATCTGCGCCATGCCAATCTGTCCAGTGCCTCAGTGAAAGGCGCTCGCATGCGTCGCGCGTTTTTGACCGCCGCCAACCTGACCGACGCCGACTTGACCGGAGCCGATCTGACCGCCGCGGAGCTGTGGAATGTTGATCTCTCCGGCGCAAACCTCACCGACGCAGTTCTGGCCGACGCTGACCTGGCCGGCGCTCACCTGGCCGACGCCGATCTGAGCGGCGCCGATCTGAGCGGCGCCAACCTGAGCGGCGCCAACCTCAAGGCTGCTCTGGGCCTAACGTCCACCCAGCTCGCCCACTGCCGCACTGACAAGCGCACTGTTCTACCCAAGGACCTGTCATGACCACGCAGGCCACACAGGCGGTAGCCACGGCCCCGAGGTCCGGCCCGACCCTGGGCGCCCGGATGGCGCACGTCGCCGCCCGAGTCGCCGCCTACCCGGGGCTGCCGGCCGACGACGGCTCCCGGTACAGCGTGCGCCGGCTCACCGCGGCCTGGCTGCTCGAAGCCGAATCCGTGCACACCGAGAAGGCCCACGACCGCGACCTGGCCACGTTCCTGCACTGGTGCGACCGCGAACGCCTCGACCCGCTCACCGCCCGGCCCACCGACCTGGCCCAGTACCGGGTCTGGCGCGAGCTGCAGGGCCCGGCCGGTCGCACCGCCAAGGCGGCCACTGTGGCTCGAGCCCTCGCCTCGGTGTCTAGCTGGTACACCCACCTGGTCGTCAACACCGACGGCCAGGTCGCCCGCAACCCGGCCGCCGGTCTCAAACGACCGAGAGTGTCGTGCCACTCCCCCACCGCCGGACTCACCTCTGATGAGGTCGACGCGCTGCTCGACCAAGCCGATCACGAGGTCGCAAACCGCGCCGTTAACGCCGAGGCCCAGCCCACTCCGGCCCGTCGCGCCCGGCACCTCGCCGCGCTACGCGACCGGGCCCTGCTGCGCCTGCTTGCCGACCTCGGGCTGCGTGTCAGCGAGGCACTGGACCGCGACGTTGATGAGCTGACCCACAACAGCGGCAAGCGCACCCTGCGCTTCCTCGCCAAGGGCAAAGAGGAGCGGGAACGGCCGCTGCCTTCACACACCTCGGACGCCATCGACGAATACCTCGCCGCCCGGGCCGCCGCCCAGGGCGTCACGGTCTCCGAGCTCACCGGGCCGCTGTTCGCCACCACCGGCACCGACGGCGCCGCCGGCCGGCTCGCCGAACCCAACGTCTTCATCCGGCTCCGACGCCTCGCCGCAGCCGCCGGCATCGCCTCCGCCGACCGGCTGTCACCGCACTCCCTGCGGCACGCCTTCGCCACCGCCGCCCGTGAGGCCGGCGTCCCGCTCGAGGACGTCCAGGACGCCATGGGCCACGCCGACCCCCGGACCACCCGCCGCTACGACCGCGACCGACACAACCTCGACCGCGACCCCTCCCTCATCCTCGGCGCCCGCCGCGCCAGTCAGCGGGGGTTCACTCCCCCGGCGGTGCTAGCTGGCTGACGCCTCCCTGTGAGATCGCAGCAGAATTTTTACGGCCGTAAAGAGCGTCCTGAGGACAGGCTCTTTACGGCCGTAAAACGTGCCGAAGGTCGGTCAGTCGCGCAGGAGCTCGTTCGCCAGCTCCCGGCGTTGCTCGGCGGAGAGCTCGGATCGCAGGGTCTGAGCGATCGCCGTTGGGGTCTTTCCCAGGCGCTGAATCGCAGCTTGAACTCGAGATACACGTGGCCGTGGTGCTGGCGGGGGAGTTGCTTCGGCGTCCATGTTGATCAGGCCGCGGCGGCGGCGCCAAGCCTGCAAGTTGGCCAGTTGCTCTTCCCGGCTGTCCAGGTGCCACTTGCCCTTCCTGACCTCCTCCAGCGACAGGCGAGCCTCGCCAGAGGTGCGCATCTGCTCCTGAACCTCGGGTTGCAGAAGGAGGACGTTCTTGCGTTGTGAAACCCAGCCGGGGGTGCGCTCCAGGAGTTCGGCGACGGCGTTGCCGGACTGAAGCTCGGCGAGGAGCTGCTGCACGACCAACGCCTCCTCGACGACGTCGAGGGACTCGTCCGCGAGGTTCTCGTCGGCCATCGCGCGAATGAAGGAGACGCGGGTCGCCGCGAGGCTGTCCCGAACCCGGATCTCAATGGTCTCCATGCCCTCGAGGAGTAGCGCTGCCCGGCGGCGGCCGCCGCCGACTTGCACCCACTCGAAGGTGTGGGGGACCGTCTCCTCGTCCTCCGGGAAGAGGGCGAGGTACGACGACCTGGTGACGCACGCGGAAGGCTGCATCTGGCCAAGCTCGCGGAGCGACGCCCGCAGGCCCGCAAGCTTGTCCGGGCGGGTGTCGATGTCGCGGGTGTTGCGAGGGTTGGGCGCCACCTTAGCGATGGGAGCCGAGAACGAGCCCGCCGGCGGGACGGGGGCCACAGAGTCGGCCGCGACCGTCGTCTGGGTAGGGACCGTCGGGCGGGCGCCGGTTTTTACGGCAGCCGCTAGGGGAGTGACCGTCACCGGCTCCGGACGGATGTGGGCCGGCGGCGGCACGCTCCGTGGTTGCCGGCGAGCTGCCGCAGCCGCCTTGCGGTCACGGAGGCCCTTCGCCGGCTGAACCGGCGCCACCTCGTCACGCTGCTCGGGCATAACCCACCACCGTTTCCCCCAACTTGTGTAGCTCGCTTACGAGAGAACTCGCCCGCTTGGGCACTGGGTCGGTCGCGGTCACGGCCATGCGCCGGGTCCGGCCCCCCAGCCACTTGTACTCACTGATCTCCGGTCCAATGGGGGCCTGAGCGCGTCCAGCCGCGTGCTCCAGCCGTGTGATGTAGCGCTCCGGCGGGCTCAGCGGCACCATGTTGGGCACGATGAGCAGGGGATAGGACTTCAGCTCCTCGAGCATGTCCTCCGTGGCGGCCATGTCGCGCTCGCGGAGCACCGCAGGCGTCAGCACGAGGTTGCCCGCCGCGACCGCCGCGAATGTGGAGGGCGTCCCGCCCGGGTGGGTGTCGATCACCACAGGGCACTGCAGTTCCTGCCCCCACTGCGCCGTCCAGCGCTCGATGGTCTTCGTCATGCGCTCGGCCGAGGGCTGGTTGTGGCCGAACTCCTTGGCGCAGGGAACGAGGTCGGGTCGCCACGGTCCACCGGCCAGCGGCCGTGGCACACGGCCGGTCTCAAGCGCGTCCAGAAGTGGCCGGTTGACGCGTTGTTCCTCGCGGTAGCCCCACGCTCCGCTGGCGTTGCCCTTGTCCCAGTCCAGGTCGAGGAGGACGGCTCCCAGCAGGTAGGCCATTTCGTACGCGAGGAACGTCTTGCCGACCCCTCCCTTGTACGCCGCTACCACTACGGTGAAGCCCGCCAGGTCGCTCGGGGTTAGGCCGTACTGCGCCAACCATGCACCCTTGCCGCGCTCCGGCACTGGGGCACTGTGCCGGCCGCCTGGCACCTCATCGGGCAGGTCTGACTCGAGGTATTCATCATTAGTCACGGCCCAGGCTCCATGGATTGAGAAACTTGCGTCACTTCACTACCACACCGCTACCTGCGCACGCACCTGACCACGCTTAGGGCGCCTCGTTGCGCGTCTCACTCCAGTGCGGCGAACCGGGAACGATCCAACCCGGTTTTACGGCCGTAAAAACGGGAGAACCGCAGGGTGGGCTGCGAGCGCCGCGGCTTCGGGGCTCCGGCGCCGAGCCGTCATGAAGGCGGGGTTCGGCTTCAATCAAGTGCAGGGTCGTCGTGCATAACCCCAGGTCACGGGATAGGGAGCAGCGGGCGTCGCCAGGGGTGCGACAGGTGTAAAGATTATCTTTACACCTGTCATGCTGGACGTGTGAGTCGTACTCCTCAGGTGCCAGTCCCGCGCTACAGCATCACTGACGCCGCGCAGGCAGCGGCCTGTATCCGGCAGCTACGGCTGGAGGCCGGCGACCCGGATCTGGACGCATCCTTCCCTGCGACCGTGCTCGACGATCTCGACGTCGACGCGGTGGTGGAGTACACGGAGGCGCATCGTCGGGTCGGGCCCTCTGTGCGGGCGGCCGAGCTGGAGCACCGGGCGGTGCTTGTGGAGTATCAGCGCCAACGGGAGACCGCCCGGTACGAGCGGCGGCTCTTCTCCGTGCTCCAGACCGGTTACCAGCTCGGCGTGCACCCGGTCACCTACGGCGCGCCGATGGGCTTGCGCAGTCGCCAGGCTGTCTACGACCGGCGCACGCGGCTCACACGCAAGCGCGCCGCGGCGGGGGAGCGGAGTCTTGGTGACGAGGGGCGGGCCCGCGAATGGCTGGACGCGCACAGCGCGCAGCTGCGCGCGCTCGCCGACACACTGGTGGACTGCCGCGAGGAACTGCTCGAGCTCGTCGACGACGGGCCGGCTCACGACGAGCTCGTCCGCAACATCGACGCGGCCGGCACCCTGCTGAATTCGCGGCGCCCGACGCAGGACCTGTGTACCGCCGTCGCCCTGGCCGTGCACCTGCTTCGTCCGGCGGTGGCGCGACCGGCTTCGAACCCTGTCGTGCGCGAGCAGTTGGCCCAGGGGCTGCGCCTGCTCTGGTGACTCGGCCGGATCAGTCGCGCCAGTAGTCGCGCTATGGCAACAGAACCCAGGTGTCCGCGGGGCCGGTGACCGGGCGGGCGCTCGGTGGGCGCAGGTCCACGTAGGCGCAGGCGTAGCCGGCCGCGCTGGAGCGATACAGGTAGCTGAGCAGGACCTCGTCGCTGGTGGCGTCCTCGCCCGGGTCGCCGCCGGGGTGCAGGTCCCAGCCGGTGATCTGCCCGTCGGTGAAGATGCTGCCCTGGTTGCCGCTCTTGGGGTTGGCATACAGCCCGTAGGCGACGGTTCCCGCGGACAGTGTCTTGCCGACGACGGAGGTCTGCGGCTGGAAGCCCCGTTCCAGTCGCTCACGTACAAGTCCTTTCGCCAGATTCGTCGACGAGTGCTTCGCAGAGTTTCGGTCAGGCGCTCTCGCTCGACCGCCGGTCAGAGCCGCCGCCGGGTGCGGGGACGTCAACGAGATCGGCCAGGTCGTAGCCCATCTCCGTGAGCAGCCGCTCGACGGCGCCGATCGAGAGATCCTCGATCACGTTGTCGCTCGCCGGGCCGACCAGGCGATACCACCACGAGCGCGTACGGGGGCGCAGGTAAGGCTCCACCCGCCATGTGCCGTCGGGGGTTTGCATCGCCGCGCCCATGATTCGTGACGCTACGCCCGAGCAGGCGCTGGTGCTGGCCGCCTCCGCTGTCGGCCCGCGAGGTGCCGGGGATGTATCGGTCGAGCCGGACGTGCGCGCCGAGGATCTTCCAGGAGCTCCGGGGATGACCACCTTGGCCATGGTCGGGTTCTTCGGCTGAGGGGAGTCCCCCGTCCCGTGTCCAACGTGTTGTACGTGTCCGCCGTGTCCAACACGTAGTACATGTCCTACTTGTTGTAGGCTGCCGCGATCATGATTGTTCTCGAAGCGCGGGGGATTCGATGAGCGCACCGGTAGCAGACGCGGCGTCGTCGGAGGCGGTGTTCCCCGCCATGAAGCGCGACACCCTGTATCACGGGGTCGACCTCGTGCGGCGGTTCGCGGCCGCCGTCGAGGAGGAGTGGCTGCGCCGCGGTGCGCAGATCAAGAAGCACGAGGTGATCGACGCGTTGTTGCTACTGGCGATCAGTAACCGTGACCAGCTGCCGGCGTACCTGGAGCAGTTGCGTCGCGAACGCCGCGAGGCGGTGCAGGCGGCGACGCTGGACACGGTCGAGGAAGGGGATGCCCGGTGAGCTGGGCGGATCTGACGACGTTTGCGTACGACTACGCCGTGCCGCTGCTGGCCGGGACCGGTGTGCTGGGCCTGGTGCTGCTGCTGGTCATGATCGTGCGGGTCAAGCGGAGCGGGCGGCCGCTGCGGCCGATCGCCCTGTCGGCCTCGATGAACCTGGCGCTGATGCTGAACGCCGAGGGCATGTGGTACATCGCCATCGACACCCTGCGCCTGCCGGCACTGTTCGCGGTGCTGGTCTTCGCGGTGTTCGAGATCTGCTTCCTCACGGCGACCAGCCTCGCCGCGGAGCAGTACCGCAACACTACCGTGTACGGGCCCGACGGTAAGGTGATCACCCCGGGCCATCCGGGCTCGATGCTCTATGTGGCGGCGTTGATCGCCCTGATGTCCGGTGTGGTCGTGGCCAGCGGCGCGCCCACCACGACCGAGAAGATTCTGCGCCTGGCCATTCCCGTCATGATCTTTTTGATGTGGTGGGCGGCGCTGACCGCCGCCGGCCAGCGCGCGCGCCGCAGCCGCTTCGCGCACAGCCCGATGCGGATCGCCGAGCGGCGGGGCTGGTTCATCCCGGACGAGGATCCCGACCTGGCCAAGATGATCGCTGACCGGCGGCTGACGAAGATGGCGATGCTGGCGCACCGGCTGCACAACGGCGAGCTGGACGAGAAGCGCAAGGTGAAGGTCAAGACCGAGCTGGCCAGACTCAGCCTCACCGCCACCGACGACGACCTCGCCGAGGTGCAACGCCGGGTCAACCGGGCCGGGCAGGCCGAGCAGCTTACCCAGCCCGGAGTCCTGGCGGCTTTGATGCCGACACCGACCGTCGCCGCCGCCGTAACCCCAAGCGCGGTCGCGCCGGCGGCGCCGGCTCTGGCGCAGCCGCAGCCCACACCGCAGGAGGAACCGGCGGCGGTCAGCGGTCACCGACCTCGCGCCGCGGACGATGCCGCTCGCGGGGAGAAGTCGACCGCCTCTGAGAAGCGCGCTGCGGAGCCGGCCGTCCCCAGCACGGCGAAGTACTACGCGCAGTGGCTGACTGTCTGGCTGACGATGACCGCGGAACCAACGGCCACCAATCAGATCCTGCGCCAGCGCACGGGCATCGCCCTGCGCACGCTCAGCAAGATCCGCACCGCAGGCAAGGACGGGCTGCTCACCGCCCAGCGCCTGCAGGAGTTGCGGATGCAGGAGGGGGCGGCCGCGTCGGCCGACACCGGCACCCGAGCGGTGCGCGACAACGCCGACGAGCCCGCGCCGGCCGCGGTGCCGTCGCAGCCTTCCCGGTCGAGAGAAAGCGGCACCGCGCCGGAGCCGGCCGCCGCGGCCGCCGGCGGCCACAGCACCCGGGAACCCGCGATGGCACGCTGACCCGTTGCAGGGTGGAGGGACGGCGCCCGCCGGGAGGTTGCACTCCCGGCCGGGGCCGTCCCTTCCTCATGTGAGGACTGCGGCCGGGCGCCTGCCCGGCGCGAAGTGGGCGTCGGCCTCCGGGTGGCAACCGGGGGCGGTCGGGGTGGCAAGTGACTCGACCGCTGGGTAGCAACCGCCCCCGCTGGCGGGTGGCAAGTCCGCCTCTGCAAAGGGGGTAGCAACCTGCGCCCGATCAAGCGGCAACTGGTCCTAGAGAAGGCGGCAATCCTGCCGTGCCAGGGGTAGAAACACCTTGCTCTCTGAGCGTAGAAACACCGCCGTTGGCGGGGAGGCAAGTGGCCTCGGCGGTGGACGACGGTGGGTGGAAAACGGCAGCTCAAGGGCCTAGCAACACGTGCCGGTCGAGGGGTAGAAACACCGCCGATTGCCAGCGGCGCATATGGGCGGCGGTGGGGGTGGCAACCGCGCGCGGACCGGGCAGCCGGTTGCTAGCGCCGACGGGTAGAAACACCCGCGCGTGAGGGTGGCAAGTCGCCGGCTGCAGGGGTAGCAAATAGACCTGCCTGGGGGTAGCAAGTTGCCGGCTGCAGGGGTAGCAACTCGCCCCGAGCTGGGGTAGCAAGTCGCCGGCCCGGCAGGTAGCAACCCGCTCCTGGCAACCGCGGCGCCGGGGTAGCAACCCCGCACCGATCGTCGGCGCGTATCGACGCGGACGCATCCGAATACCCGCGCTGAGGGCGCGGCGAACCTTTTGCTCGGACACCGCGCCGTGAGGTTTCGCGGCCGTCGACGACCGCTGCCCCCGAGAGAATCCGCCGAGGCCCTGGCCGCCCGACTTCACGTGCCGCAGCGGCCCGCCTGCACCCCGTCGGTCATGGCGAAGATCGATCCAGCCGCGTGCGGTTGCCACCCGCCCTCGGTGTTTCTGTCTCAGTGGCTGTCCTACGTTGCAGAGACGGGTCGCAGCGGTCGTTCGTTGGACCGGTTGACCCCAGGGTCTCGGGTATGGCTCAGTGGCTGTTGCCGCGGGATGGCTTCAAAGACTTGGCCGCCCGAGACTCCGTGACGACTCGACCGCTGATTGGGATGCGCGGCTTGATCGCTTTGTAGGACAGTGCCGGCGAGGTCGTCTGCGGGCTGATCACGACGAGCGGCTGGCGGAGGTGGCGATGCCGAAGATCTGGGCCGGTGTGGACATCGGCAAGGAACATCATCACTGCGTGGTGATCGACTGCGAGGGCAAGCGGTTGTTGTCGCGCCGGGTCTTCAACGACGAGAAGGAGCTGCTGCGGCTGGTCAGCGACGTGCGGACCCTCTCGCAGGACGTGGTGTGGGCTGTGGACGTCAACCGGGGCGGCGCCACGTTGCTGATCGGTTTGTTGCTGGCCGCCCAGCAGCCGATGGTCTACCTGACCGGCTTGGCGGTGCATCGTGCTTCGGCGTCCTACCGTGGGCAGGGCAAGACCGACGCCAAGGACGCGTATGTCATCGCTGACCAGGCCCGGATGCGCCGCGACCTCGGTGTCATCCGCCCGGGCGACGAGGTGACGGTGGACCTGCGGATCCTCATCACCCGCCGCACGGATCTGGTGTGTGACCGCACCCGGCAGATCAACCGGCTCCGCGCCCAGCTGCTGGAGATCTTCCCCGCCCTGGAGCGGGCGCTGACGCTGACCAACCAGGGACCGGTCATCCTGCTCAGCGGCTATCAAACACCCGGGGCGATCCGCCGCATGGGGGTGCGGCGCCTGCAGGCATGGCTGGCCGGCCGCCACGTGCGGGCAGCCGCCGACCTCGCCCGCGTCGCGGTCGAGGCCGCCCAGGCCCAGCACACCGCGCTGCCCGGCAAGGAGTTGGCGGCCACGATCGTGGCCCGCCTCGCCGCCGGTGTGCTGGCGTTGAACGCCGAGATTGCTCAGGTCGACGCGCTCATCGAGGCCCGGTTCGCGCAGCATCCGAGTGCCGAGGTGATCGAAAGCCTGCCCGGGATGGGACCTCGCCTCGGAGCGGAGCTGCTCGCCGCCACCGGCGGCAACCTGACAGCCTTCGGCAGCGCGGACCGCCTGGCCACCTTCGCCGGCCTGGCGCCGGTGCCACGTGACTCCGGCCGAGTCAACGGCAACATGCGCCGCCCCACCCGTTTCCACCGCGGCCTACTGCGCGCCTTCTACCTATCCGCGCTGGCCAGCCTGAGAACCTGCACCGCCTCACGCAGCTACTACGACCGCAAACGCCAAGAAGGCCGAAACCACCAACAGGCCCTGCTCTGCCTGACCCGACGCCGAGCCAACGTGCTGTGGGCCATGGTGCCTGACGGGTCGCTCTACCGAACCCAAGAGGCTGTCAGCGCCCCGGTGTGAGCACCGTTAGAGAGCGGCAATCGACACGGGTGCCCGTTCCTGCCGAGCTAGGGCCCGGACCACATTGATCGGCCCGTGTCGCCATGCCGCGATGCGGCTGAGCAGCTGAATCGTCGCCTCGGTGGCGGCGTCGGGCATCGACGGCGTGGCCATGTCCAGGCTGACGGCCAGGTCGTCGGCATGCACGACCAGTTCCATCACACGGGTCAGCAGGAAGTCATCGACCGTCAGGCCCCAGGCGCCAAGATCGACGATGCGGCCTTTAGGTTGCGCCGGCACCGAATCCCGCAGCTCGTGCAACGCGGCGCCGACGCTGTCGGCGAGATCGTCGGGCGTCGTCGCGGCGGCGGCCTGTTCACTGCGGTGGCGAATGTCGGCGTTATCGGCGCTGTCAACACCCGAGGTCACCCAGCTGTTACCGGTGTAGTGCTCCAGCACCGGAACAGCGGACTGGCCAGGCGCGGCGGCGAGATAGGTGACGGTGTGGGTGATCTGGTTGGCGAGGTGCCGGGCGAGGCCGCCGGTGGAGAAGTCGGACAGCGCGCTGGGACTGGACCATCGCTCGGCCAAGACCGGCTCTCGCAGCAGGGCCGCGGCGGCCTCAGCGGCTTCCAGAAAGGCATGTCGGATCATCGTGCAGAGAGTAGGCCGATCAACCTCGCCGCGCCGTCCCATCACGCCCACCCTGCCGCCACCCGCCGCTTGACAACGACATTGGGAAGTCTCGCATCCTGTTTCGCAGCTAGTGCGGTTGGGGCTGACCGAGAGTCGTGGGCCCGGCGTTCGGTATGGCGTCACCGTGACGCTATACCGAACGCCTTGAGAGCCATGATCAGCGTGACGTGGGGTGAGTGCACGGGGCGGGAACCTGGATGGCAGGCTGTATCCATGAACGTGACACCGACGAGTGGGAAGCGCAGCGTCAGCTCGACCCAGCTGTGGTTGGCAGCGGGAGCGGCGTTCGTGTTGACCATCGTTGGCCTCGTGGCCGAGCAGTATTTGTGGGGCTCCTGGGATAGCCAGGCAGCGCTGTTAGCCGCGGCGGCAGTGAAGTGGGTCTGCTTGGTGGCCGCCATTGTGTTGACGATCGCGGCGATCGTGCTGTCGATCGCAGCGACCGTCCGCCGTTTGATGCGTTAGCCGCGCGCCGTCGCGCTGAGTCGGTAGCGGGGTTCTGCGTAGAACCGTTAGGCGGCCAGCGTCGCAGGAAGGGTGGCCTCCTGCTTCTTCGCGCGGGTGATCCGGCGGGTCATGAGGGTGATGTTTGCCCAGGTGATGTGGGCTTCGGCATGCTCGGGTATGCGTTCGTAGTCGCGGGAGTTGCGGCGGGCGCGCATCAGCCAGGACAGTGAGCGTTCCACGATCCAGCTATTAGTTACGTGGAATCAGACGGCAGGGAGATCCTTGCTTGTCGTACGACCACGGAACTGAGGTGAGCTGTTGAGCACTGAAACGATGTTGCAGCAAAAGTGGCCGGTGCTCGGGCGCCACGAGCGGGCGGCCGAGTGGCTGCAAGTCTGGACCGATCTCGGCCGGGCACCACGGACGATCGATGCTTACGCCCGCGGCCTGGCCGAGTACCTGACGATGTGCGACCGCACGGGCGTAGACCCGCTCACCGCGAACCGCGCGCACATAGCCGTTTACGTGCGAGAGCTGACGGCACGTCCCAGTCACCGCGGCGTCAACGTGATCTCGATCGACTCCGGATCCGGCCTGGCCAACGCCACGATCCAGCAGCGATTGGTACCGGTCCGGCTATTCTACGACTACTTGATGGAGGAAGGGCTGCGAGAGTCCAACCCAGTCAGCCGCGGCCGCTACACGCCGGGCCGACGCCGGGGCGGGCACGAGCGCGGACTGGTCCCCAGAATGACGAAGCTGCCGTGGATCCCGACCGAACAGCAGTGGCTCACGATTCTGGACGTCGCCGCGGCCGAGCCCATCCGCAATCGCGTCATGCTCGCCCTGGCCTACGACGCGGCGCTGCGCCGAGAGGAGCTGTGCTCGCTACGCACCGACGACCTGGACCCCGCGCACCGCACGCTGCGAGTGCGGGCAGAGACGACCAAGAACCGGCTGGAGCGGGTCGTGCCGTATTCGGCGCCGACCGGGGTCCTGCTGTCGGGATATCTGGCGCACCGAGCGACGATCAGCCGGGCCCGCGGCTTGCTGTTTCTGTCCGAATCACGGCGCAATCACGCCCAGCCGTTGACCCTGTGGACGTGGTCGAAGGTGATCCGACGCATCGCGCTCGCCGCCGAGACTCCCCGGTTCTCCACCCACACCACGCGACACCTGTGCCTGACCGATCTGGCCCGGATGGGCTGGGAGTTGCACGCGATCGCCACCTTCGCCGGCCACCGCAACACCGAGTCGACGCTCACCTACATCCACCTGTCCGGCCGTGACCTTGCTGCCAAGCTCAACCGCGGTATGGAGCAGATCCATGGCTGGCGAGTGAAGATGCTGGCCCGCCTGGGCGAGCCCGCCGGCGAGGCGGCCTCGCGATGACCGCGCTGCTCCAGGCGTCCGCCGTCGCGACGGACGCGGCCCGGTCCTGGCCGTGGCCAGTCCGCCCGGACCGCTACGACCGGCGTCCCGAACTCGCCGACGCGGAACGAGAGGTACTTGTCTGCTTGGGGACGGACCTTCGCCGACGCCCCAGTGGCTACGACGCGCAGGCCTCTCACTGGCAAGGCGTTGGACGGTTGCTTCGCCCGCTCGATGACGTGCGCTCATCGCTGTGGTGTCCCGAGGACGGCTGGTACCGCCGTGGCGTCGACGACGCCATCGCCCTGATTCTACTGCGGTCTGTCGAACACGGCCGGACGGTCTGGGCCTGGTCGGCCGAGGACTGGCTCGCTCTGATCGGCAGCACTGCCAGCCAGTTCGCCGCGAACGCGCCCGGATGGGCCGGTATGACCGCGCGCATACCTGGCCGCCTACGCCTTCCTGCTCAGCGGCTTCACCGAGTTCGACCGGCTGGGCCGTTTCCATCGCCTGCCGCTAGCCTGGCGCGTGTTCGGCAAAGATCCTGTCGACGATGCACAGCAGCAGGTGGCGCACGTGCTTCGTGGCTGGGGCTATCAGGTCGAGGACGATGTCGACTCCCGGATCTCTCCGGTCCTGTGTCAGGCGCTCCTTCTCAACCGCAGCCCGATGCTGCACGATTTGACCACCGAAGCGTTCCACCGGATCCGGCAGCACCCTGACATGCCGGAGCGGCATCTCGGCGCTCTATACGGGATCCAGCGGGCAGCGGCCGCCCTCGGCCACTGTTCCTCGCCGCCGCCTCCGAACCGCCGTCGGATGCCTGCAATCGAGGGCGCCTCACGATCGTGGACCGAATGGGTCGAACGCTGGCACACCACTTCCACGCTGTCGCCCAAGGTCCGCAACAACCACCGCTCCCTGCTGTCGAAGGTCGGACGCTGGCTCGCCACCGAACACCCGCAGATCACAGAGCCGGCCAATGGACCCGGCAGACCTGCACGGCCTGGGTCGCCGCGGTCAACAATCTCCGTGTCGGAGACTACGTCCAGCAGCTCGCCGCCCACGAGAAAAGGGCGGGACAGCCGGTCGCACCGCACACCAAGGCGGGCTACCTCACCGCGACCCGGGCGTTCTTCCGCGACCTGCACGAATGCGAGTGGATCCCCCGGCGGTTCGACCCCCTACGCGCGTTGTCCACGCCCAGAACGATCCACGCGATGCTCGGACCCGATCCCCGCGTCATCGCCGATGACATCTGGGCCAAGTTGCTGTGGGCCGGACTCAACATCGAACCCGAAGACCTGCCTACCAGTCTCAACAGCCTGCGCTACCCGCTCGAACTCCTCCGAGCTCTATCGCTGACCTGGCTGTCCAGCGGTCTGCGCAGCAACGAGATCGTCCGCCTCCGCGTCGGCTGCGTCCGCTGGCAGCACGACGGCTTCCCCATTCCCGGTGACTCCGACGAGGTGCTGGCCCGCGAGGCGGTCTGCCTGCTCGACGTCCCCACGCATAAGACCGGTACGTCGTTCACCAAGCCCGTCGACCCGCTGCTGGGCAAGACGATCGAGGCATGGCAGAGCGTCCGGCCGCAGCAGCCGAAGATGCTGGACCGCAAGACCAGCGAGCACGTCGACCTGCTCTTCGCCACGAGAGCCCGTCGAGTCGCCAACACCTACCTCAACGGCACGATCATCCCGGCGCTCTGCCGCAAGGCCGGCGTCCCCACCGCCGATGTCCGCGGCAACATCACCAGCCACCGAGCACGCTCCACCATCGCCAGCCAGCTCTACAACGCCAAGGAACCCATGACCCTGTTCGAGCTGCAAGCCTGGCTCGGCCACCGCAGCCCCGAATCCACCCAGCACTACGCGAAGATCACCCCGAACACGCTGGCCAGGGCCTATAACGACGCCGGATACTTCGCCCGCAACCAACGCACCATCGAGGTTCTCGTCGACCGCGACGCCGTCGCCAGCGGCGCGGCAGCCGCTGGCGAGCCCTGGCAGTACTACGACATGGGGCACGGCTACTGCACCTACACGTTTTTCGAGCAATGCCAGCACCGTATGGCCTGCGCCCGATGCGACTTCTACACGCCGAAAGCGTCGTCAAAAGGTCAGCTGCTCGAGGCCAAGGACAACCTCCAACGCATGCTGGCCAGCATCCCGCTCACCGACGACGAGCGCGCCGCGGTCGACGACGGTCAGGTCGCTCTCGAGCAGCTGCTCGAGCGGCTCGTCGACGTTCCCACCCCGACTGGTTCGACCCCGCGACAGATCGGAGTGCCTGCCACTGCAACCTTGCTCCCGATTCTCGCCATCACGAAACGCCGTCACGATGAGTAAGTGTGAGGTGGAATGACGCCGCCATCTGCCAGCTCGCTCTTTCTGCTGAAGAGCGGATACGGATCAAGGCCGACTGGCTACAGAAGGCCCGATTGAATACCGGCTTGGGTGATATGCGCGGCGACTGTTCCGGCCGTCGAGTCCCCCGACCAAACCTCAGCGCGAACGCTCTCTCGCTTAAGGTCGTCACCTACCACCTGAACGCCCTGCTCCCATGGGGAGGGCCAGGAATTGAAGCGGCGTACTTCTATGAGGCCGCGGTCGGCCAACGAGACCAAGCCCGGCCCCAGAACCTCTGCCACTACTTCCCAGGAAGGCGCCTCAGCCCATCGCAGCTCCCACAAGGGGAGGGGCGAGTCCTCGAGCGGTTGGAAGACGAGCTGTTCAGCGACATCCAACCCTTGACCATCGCGCATGGCGGCACCCGTTCCTCGACCCGTTTCCGGAACTGAGGATCCCATAGCAAGAACGACGTGTGCTCCGTACATCCAGGTCAGCGGACGACGTCCGCTCATGCCGCCGATAATGTGTGCCGCTTGGCGAGTGCTTGCCCGGCAAGCGCCACCTGCTCAACCGCATGATCGGCACCATTGCCTGACGGCGCGCACCAGCTACAACTCGGCTCGAGCCTTCCCGACCGCGGCCGCCGCAAGCTGATATCCACTCATCCGCCGCCGCTCTCCAAAATCAGGTCAGCGCACACCTGCCACCGCACGCCGGGCAAAACGCTCGCTTGGCGTTCGAGGTCACATCGATACCGCACCGCTCGCAGTGACCGTCCTCCCACAGGCCCTGGTCGAGGCCGAGTCCACCGTCGTAGTAATCACGGTCGGGCCATGCCACGAAATCAGTAAGTGTGCCGTCCTCGCCTTCGGTGACAGTCACGGTGGCCAACACGAGGTTGGTCCGCATCCCGTAGCTCTCCTCGGCATAGCGAGGAAGGACGCGCCGCAGCACATCTACGAGCTCACGAACCGGCAGTCCGCGGAGCTGCTCGGCAAGACGGTCGCGATCCTCGTCGGTGCTCATAAATCTGACCGTACCGCCGAGATCATCCGGCTGGAGCGGCTGAGCACCGACGGCGTCGACGTCGGCCAGGCGCTGCCGGCCGACGGCACCCCGGTCCGGCTGCTGGCCACCGTCGCGGCCCCGCGTCGGCGGTGAGCCGGGGTCCATCTCCTCCGGCGACAGCCAGTAGGCGTCGAATTCGACACCACGGCGGATGCTTCGACCTCGACGCTGGAGCTGCCGTCTCCGGCCTTGAACGCGGTTACCAGATAGCCCCCGGGCTTGACGACGCGAGCCAGTTCGCTGAAGGCGATCGCTCTGTTAGCAGCCACTCGCCGAAGTCTGCGCCTATGACCCGTGACCCTTTGACAGGCTCGCCATCCGGCGTTCCTGTCGTGTGCATCCCATCACACCCGGCGCGGTCGATGCTGCGACTTTGGGCCCTGCACGGCGGGCGGGCTTGGAAACTACGCAGCGAGATCGACTTTCTGTGACGGGAGACCGTCCCGGCCCGCTGAGCAGCCGCCTGGCCAGCGCACGCAGCCACCAGGGAAAGTGGCAATAGCGAAATCTCCCTGTGAGCAATGGTCGATAGCGCCACCCTCGGTGAGCGCCCATTGTGGGCCGCATCTGGTCGTAGATCACCAAGATCGGGATCGGTGTCGATGGGTGGATTCGGCAGGCTAGGCTGCGCGATCGTCCGGCTGTGACTGTGCCGTCGGGACGCTTCTGACCTGAGGAACGAAATTGATAAGGCTTGCTCGATCGCGAATGGTGGTGGGCGCCGTCCTGGCGGCCCTGGGTGCGGGATTGCTCGGTGCGACGCCGGTGCATGCCGTCGGGGGTAGCGCGAATGTGCCGAACGACGCGTACGGCTTCGCCGCGCGAATCGACGTCAGCGGGGTCCGTGCCTGTTCGGGTGCGCTGGTGGCGCCGCAGTGGGTCGTGACGTCTGCGGTCTGTTTCGCCGAGCCGGGCAAGCCGGTTGTGGCCGGGGCCCCGCCTCGGGCCGCCTCGGTGACCGTAGGCCGCGTGGTGAGCGCGGCGAAGCCGCTGGCCGTCACCCGGATCGTGCCGCACGCTGAGCGCGACATCGTGCTGGCCAAGCTCCAGTCGCGAGTTACTGGTGTCACGCCGGTGGCGATCAGCAAGGCCGCGCCGGCGATCGGCGAGGTGCTGCGCGCTGCGGGATTCGGCCGTACCAAGACGCAGTGGTTGCCCGACGAGTTGCACGTCGCCGCTTTCGCGGTGAGCGGAGTGCGTGTCGATGCCGTGGACCTGGCACGCCAGGACGCCGCGGCCGGGATCTGCAAGGGCGACGCCGGCGGGCCGCTGCTGCGCGAGACGGGGGGCCGGGTCGAGCTGGTCGCCATTCACCGCACCGCCGGGCAGAGCGGCTGCCTCGGCTCGTCCGACACCGGCAAGGACGCGGTGGACACCCGCGTGGACGACGTGGCCGGCTGGATCACCCAGACCACCGCGCGTACCGCCGACAACATCCGGGCGTTCTACGGCTACGACGGTGTGAGGACCGCCTTGTTCACCTTCGCCAACCAGGGCGGCTCGGCGCTCACGGCGACGCAGAGCTGGGACTCCGGTCCGAATTCCTGGAGCGGCGCGCGGGTCAAGGCGGTGGAGGGCGACTTCGACGGCGACGGCACGCAGGACGTCGGCGCGTTCTACAACTACGACAACGCGCAGACCAAGCTGTGGTTGTTCGCCTCCGCCGACGCCAAGACCAGCCCGAAGCTGGCCTGGGACTCAGGGCGCGGCAACTGGGACTGGAGCAAGGCGGACTACGTCGCGGGTGACTTCGACGGCGACGGCCGCGACGAGATCGCCGGGTCCTATGACTACGGCAACGCGCAGACCAAACTGTTCGTGTTCGACGACCTCGCCACGACGGTCACCAAGCGGATGACCTGGGACTCCACCGCGACCAAGTGGGACGCCAGCCGGGCCAAGCTGCTCGCGGGCGACGTCGACGGCGACGGCCAGGCCGAGATCGCCGCGTTCTACAACAACGACAACGGACAGACGAAGCTGCACCTGTTCGCCGATGTGATGGACAAGCCCACCCCGGCCCAGGTCTGGGACTCCGGCCGCGGCAACTGGGACTGGAGCAAGGCGGACCACGTCGCGGGTGACTTCGACGGCGACGGGCGCACCGAGATCGCCGGATTCCACCAGTACGCCAACGTGCAGACGAAACTCTTCCTGTTCGACGACATTGCGGGCAGGCTCACCAAGCGGATGACCTGGGACTCCACCGCGAACATGTGGGCCGGCAACCGGGCCAAGCTGGTCGCGGGCGATGTCGACGGCGACGGTCAGGCCGAGATCGCGGCGTTCTACAACAACGACAACGCACAGACCAAACTCTTCCTGTTCGCCGACGTGACCGGCACACCCGCCCCGCGGATGGCCTGGGACTCCGGCCGCGGCAACTGGGACTGGACGCGAATCCGGCTGACGACCGGCACCTGACGCAACAACGGACCGCCTGCCCTGCCGGTCACGACATGGACCGGCATGCAGGCCTGCCCAGCCAACGTCGACACGTGCCCCGCACCTCGCGTCATGTGGCACCTGAAACGGTAGATCTCAGATAAGGATTATCGGACAGTGAAGACTTTCACCAAGCTCTTGACGGCTGGCCTCGCCCTTGCCGCTGCTGGCGCGGCCGGTATCGGCCTGACGGCGAACATCGCAAGCGCCGAGGACAACCCGACCACCGCGAATGACGGGTCCCTCGTGGAGGACTACACCTACCCCAACGGGGAAGCCACTCCGGGAATCAAGCTCTTCCGAGGCAATGGACGCATCCTTCTCGTGGAATGCGCGAACGGCGGCGCGAACCTGGTGCGCATCCGTAGCTCCGTGCGCCGTGAGGAATTCTGCTTCGATGTGAAGGGCACCGACGGATACCTTGCCCTGGAGCTGCAGAAGACCTACCAGATCCGCGGCGACGGCGAACACAAGGTCGAGGCAGAGGTCACAATCAACGGCGCTCCTGAACCCGAGCCGGTTTCAGTCCCGGACACCACCTGGGCCGTCCTGCCGGTCAGTCCCGGCCCCGGAAATACCCTCGTTGAGCTTCGTTCGATGAAGTAAGGCGCGGAGCAGCTAGATCGGCGCGGTGTCGGCGCCCACCCGCTGTACGCCATCAAGGCCGTGACAAGGGGAACAAAGCCTCGAGCCGGTTCTTGGTCTGCCTGTCGATCTGCGGACTAACCAAGCGGCTTTGCCTTGCTGCCTCGTCGATCTAACGATTTGACCGCCGGAAACCCTCTCATTCGAGGCTTCTGTCGCCGTGGCTGCATCGATTGATGTAGCCACGGCACCTCGCGTTCCTCACGATTACCGCCTCATCCGGCGGACCTGTTCTCTCTTCACGCCCATAGCGGGCGGTCCCACCTCGATTGTGGAGGGTTTGTGATGTTACGTCATGGCCGTAGGACGGCACGCCGGTGTCGGCCGCTGATCGCGGCGCTGACAGTGCCGACGATGGTGGCCAGTCTCTTGGCGACGCCGGCTCGGGCCGCGGAGCCGGATTGGGAAGTGACGTCGGACGACCGCGCCAATGCCATTTATTTGGCGAAGTTTGGTGGCCCGGTGGTGGCCGACGCAGCGCGTAAGGCGCTGCTCAGCTCAGACGGCGAACTCCGTTCTTTCCTCGATGAGGGATGGCAGGACGCACAGATTCACGATGACCGCATGCAGGTTGGGATGGCGGGCATCATTGGTGGGCCTTCGGTTGCCGACGCGGCGAATGCGGCGCTGGACAGCACCAACCCGGAGGAGGTGCGCAAGTTCCTGGCGTCTGGGTTCGATGCGGCGTGGGTGCATGACGAGCGGATCCGGGTCGGTGACGCGATCAGTAGCGGTGGTCCGCATGTCATCGATGCGGGTAACCGGGCGTTGGATGCCGGTGATGATGCGGTCGCTGAGTTCCTGTCCGAGGGGTTGGAGACCGCGCGGGAACACGACGACTTCTACGCGGCCGGGATGATCGTCAACGCGGGTGGCCCGGCGGTGCAGGCTGCCGGTACCGCGGCGTTGGACGGCACGATCGATGATGTCCGGGAGTTCCTGGCGCGGGGTCAGTATGTGGCGCAGGCGCGGGACGAGGAGATCGCGACGCTGGCGCAGCTGGCCGCGCGGGCGAAGGCGGCCCGTGAGCAGGCTAGGCATGCTGCCGCGGCGGCGAAGGTGCTGGCGGGCAAGGCGTCCAAGCAGGCTGTTGCGGCGGATAAGGCAGCCAAGATCGCGGTGCGTGAAGCCGCGGCGGCCAAGAACTCCGCGCAGCGTGCGGCGAGTGCCGCGGGCCGGGCGGCGGACGCGGCGTCGCAGGCTGCGGATGCGATGCGCGAAGCGATCGGCGCGGCGCGGGCGGCGAACAAGGCGGCGCGGGTGGCAGCGAACGCCGCCTCGGCCGCGGCGTCGGCGGCCGCGCGGGCCGGGCAGGCCGCTTCCCGGGCGCGGGACGAGGCCAACGCGGCGTGGAAGGACAAAGCGAAAGCGGCGGATGCGCGTAAGGCCGCCGACGCCGCGAACGCGGCGGCGCAGAACGCGCAGGATGCCGGCGAGGCATCGGTCCAGGCCACGGTCGCGCTCGAAGAAGCGCTGAACGCGGTCAGAGCCGTGGTGAACGCGGCCGGCAACGCGGATCAAGCGGCGGCCTCCGCCGATGAGGCCAGTCAGCACTCGGCGCAGGCTCGGGCGCAGTCCGCGCGGGCGAAGCAGGCCGCCGCGCGGGCGCGGATGTATGCGGGGCAGGCCCGCCGGGCGATGCAGGAGGCCGAGCGGTTGGCCGCCCGGGCGAAGGCGGCGGCGCAGCAGGCCGGTGCCGCGGCGAGGGACGCCGCCGGGCACGCCCGCCGCGCGGCAGCGGCGGCGAAGAAGGCCGCCGACAACGCCGGGCAGGCCGCCGATCTGGCCAAGGACACCAACGCCGAAGCCGCCGAGGCGCAGGCCGCGGCGAAGATCGCCACGGACGCCAGTGTGCAGGCCGCGGAAGTGGCGGCCACGGCGCGGGAACTCGACGCCGAACGGTTGCGGCTGGACACCGAAGACGCCATGCAATTGGCCCATGACGCCGCCGAAGAAGAAGCTGCGGTGCCTTCGATGCCGGACCGGAGCGACGTACCCGAGTTGCAGCGCGTGGATGCCGAGACCACCCGACTGCTGGCCGAGGCGTCCGCTGCTGGGGCGTCCGTTGAGGTGGTGCTCGATCGTGGTCGGCGGGCGGCGTTGCGGCTGATGGATGCCGGCTCGCCGTGGACACGTGCCGCGGCGGAACAGGCCCTGGCCGGCGGCGAACCTGAGATGCGTCATTTCCTGACCACCGGTCGCCTGGCCGCGGCGGAGCAGGACGACCGGGCCCGCGTCGGTCTGCTCGCCGAGCAGACCACCCGGCCGGCGCAACGCGACGCCGCGGAGAAGGCGCTGACCGGCACGCACGCCGACGTAGTGCGGTTCCTGACCACCCAGGACTATGAGGACAAGGTCCACGACGACCGGATCGCCGTCGGTGACCTCATCCGCGCCGGTGGCCCGACCATGAAGGACGCCGGGAACAAGGCACTGGACGGCACCGCCCAGGACGCCGCCGAGTTCCTGCGCACCGGCCAGTACGAGGCCGCTGAACACGACGAGAAGATCGCCGTGGGTGACTTGGCCCGTACCGGCGGACCGGAGGTCAAGGCCGCCGCGAACATCGCGCTGGAAGGCACCGCCGCCATGCGGCGGGCGTTCCTTGAGGTCGGGCAGTATCGGGCCGCCGAACGGGACCAGGCCGCGGCGATGCACGCCGCGACCGCCGCACGCTACGTCGCCGACACCGCCCACTCTGCGGCTCTGGCCCGCCAGGACGCCGCGAAGGCCGCCATCTCCGCGGCCAACGCCAACCGCGACGCCGCCAAGGCCGACGCCAGCAAGAAACTCGCTGACACCGCGGCGCAGCAGGCCGTCGCTGCTGCCGGTGACGCCGCCAAATCCCACAAGCAGGCCAAGAAGTCCGCCGACCAGGCCGCCGCGTCCGCCAAGACCGCCCGCACAGCTGCGGCCCAAGCGGCCAAGGCCGCTACCGCCGCCGACACGTCAGCGGCGCATGCCGCCGACTCCGCTGTCCGCGCCGTCCACGCCGCCCAACGCGCCCGCGACGACGCCGACGACGCCCGCAACGCCGCGCTCGCCGCCGGCAAAGACGCCACCGCCGCGTTGAAAGCAGCTACTGACGCCGAGAAGGCGGCCCAGGCCAAAGAGAACGCCGCCGCCAAACAGCACCGGGACAAGCAGAAGCAGCAAGGCGGCTTCACCTGCCAGGACAGAGAAGCGGCCCTGGAGCCACTCTGCAGCGCGAGATTCAGCAAACAACTTGGGCTCACCGATTTGAAGTGCCCCACCGCGATGCACTTCGGCAACGGAATCTGTGGTCCCGCCGAAACGGCCGCTTGGAAACAGTGGGGCAAAGAGAGGAGCGAACGGACGCGTTTGCGCGCTCAGCTCGCCCTGACCACGTGCGGGATGATCGACGTTTTCGGCATCGGCACCTTCTGCGACGGCACCGACGTCCTCATCTCCGCCATCAACGGAGAATGGGGCGACGCCGCACTCGGCGCCTTCTCCATGATCCCCTTCGTAGGGCTCGCAGGCAACGTCATGCGAGGCCAAGAACTCCTCCGCGACCTCAACAAACTCAAGAAAAAAGCCTGCAAGAAGGCCGATAGCTTCGCCCCCGACACCCCCGTCCTACTTGCCGACGGCAGCCACAAGGCCATCCGCGACATCCGCACCGGCGACCACGTCCTCGCCACCGACCCGCAAACCGGCAACACTCAGCCGAAGCCCGTCACCGCGCTGCACCGCAACCTCGACACCGAACTCGCCGACATCACCATCCGAACGACGAACGGCCAACGCGCCGTACTCGAAACAACCCAGCGCCACCCCTTTTGGAACGACACCAGCAAGGAATGGACTCACGCCGAAGATCTGCAACCCGGCACAGCCCTGCGCAGTCTCGGTGCTGACACTCCCGCGATTATTGAGACAAAGCTGCACAGCGGTCAGCGGTACATGCACAACCTCACGGTCGCTGATTTCCATACCTATTTTGTCCTTGCCGGGAACACTCCAGTTCTGGTCCACAACACGGGTGGAGATAGCAGGAGAAAATACCTCGATCGACCAGGATTCAGTAACTACGTACTCGTCGACAAGGATGGAAAGGTGTACTATTCTGGGATGTTTGGGCCAGGTGAGAGTCTAGCGAACGTTCAATATCGCCACCGCACCAAACACAAGGATCGGTTCAATCCCGCCAATGGAGATGTCATGAGAGTGACACCCGGCACGAGGACGTATGGGGAGTCGCGTCTCATGGAGCAGCGACTCGCCGAGCAGCACGGCACCTATATCGGCCGTGACGGAAGCAACTATCGTGGGAACCGTCAGAATCCGCTCAGCGCCACCAAGTTGGCGGAGTATGAGGCCTACGAGGCATGGAAGCTTGGGGGATGTCCGTGAGCGAGAACAATGAGAATAGCTTCACACTTGCCGCACTGACCACCAAATTCACGGACGAGGTCGGGAGAAAGCCGTTCCTTGGCGAATTGATCGAGGTCCTTGGCTGGGCGACTTACGGGGCCTTCCCGGCGCCGCTGACCTTCAGCGCGAAGCTGAAGAATGGTGAGCCCTATGTGTGCCCCAATGAATCAGCGGTGGCCGATCTAAATGACTCCATATTCGTAAACGCGGCCGCCTTTATCGCCCATCTGGTCGAGTCGTCGAAGGATGAGGCGTTGTCACCTTCGAAGCTAGCCCCTAAGGTCATGTCGGGCCTAAAGGACCCAGCGGTTCTGCTTCGGGATGTCACTGGCGAAGAGGTGGCAAGGCTGACCGTCAGCGGTCCCAAGAAGATTTCGAAGCCCAGGATTGGCGATCTACTTGCCATTCCATCTGATAGCGGCAAGTTCCGACTTGCATCGATTGTTGCGCGAAACCGCTTTGGAACCGCACTAGGAATCTTCGGCGGAACGGTCGACGTGCCGAGGCCGGTAGGGGCAAGCCTGGCGTCGGCGATCTTCCGGGTTCCGTTCTACACAGAAGATCGGCTCGTTGCCACGGGGGCGTGGAAGGTTGTCGGTCATGACGAGGATCTGTTGGCACTTTTCCCGTCCGATCCGGAGATATACCATGGAACGGACCTGCAGTGGCCCGGCGTTGATCTTGGCGAGTTCGGAGCTGCGGAAAAGGCTTCTGGCGAAATTCGGCTGATCGGCTCTGACGAGGCTAGGGAAGTAGGCCTCTTGGATGGCACCTACCGACAGTCGTACATCGCTGAAGATTTGGAACGCATGCTCAACGAGGCAGATCGGCGCAAGTAGGGGTTTAGCACGCAGGCTGGCAGTAAGGGAGATTGCGTGCGAAATTGGCGCTAGGCCGCATATGAAGTATCCCGGCCCGATTCCCGTGCAACGCCGCCAACGATAGGCGTTGGCGGCGTTGCATGGCAGTCCGACAACAATGAGGGATCTCGATGCCTACTTGGTTAGTCGGGCATCGAAAGCATGATGGAGTCACCCAGACCGTGCCGTCCCCCCCGACGCACAGCGCCCCGCCCCCGATCCGCCGCACCCGGCAGCGCGGATGGGTGGGAGCTACTGGATCGGCGTCAGGTGCGGGTCTTCGGCAACCGGTTCGGTGAGCTCTTCAATGACGCCGTCGTCTCGGCGGCCGGCGTTGCGGGCACCTACCTGCGCTGGCGGTGGCGCAGCGCCGGAGTCATCGTCCTACCGGTCCACGCCGGCGACATCGCGCTCGTACCGGCGTACAGGTATCTCATCGGCGACGTCTCGCTGAGTTTCCCCGCGGGGCGGTCGACGCCGGCGAAACCGTGTGCGCGGCCGCCATCCGGGAGCTGCGCGAAGAGGCTGGCCGCCTCGACGCAGATGCTCGGCGAGGTCTACGCCGAGACCGGGCTGATCGAGTCCAGCTGCGCGGTCGTACGCGTCGACGTGCGCGCCGCCGTCATGGCGAGGCCCGAGGCGATGGAATCGGTCGCGGCGCCGCGCTGGCTCAGCAGCGGCGACACCCGCCAGGCGATCGTCTCCGGCGAGATCCGTTGCGGCCTGACCCTGGCCGCCCTGGCGCTCTACCTGGCATCGCCCGTCGGCCATCAGCCCGCGGGCCTCGAGCGGTAACGAGTCTGGGGCCGCCGAGCCGTCTTCCCTTCTCCTACTGCCCGCGCACCCCGAGGTGCGCGGGCAGCGCCGTTGAGCAGGTGTTTGTACGCCAGCCAGCCCCGGATGCGCTTGGTGAAGGTAGGAACCCCTCTCCTGCCTGGACGCCCTCGAGGAGGTCGCACCGTGCCCGGCTGCCGGTTCCTCGTCGCCGTGAACCTGTGTGGACGCCACCCGCACCAGGTTCGCGATCACTTCGCCATCGCTTCGTTATCAGTTCGCATGGACAGGCCCGCCCATGATCGAGTTACGGCAGGTCAACGCCGGTGGAAACACCCCGCCGCGAAGCCCGACATCTTTACCCACCCTGGAAAGCGTGATGCCCCACTTCCTGCTGGAGTGGTTCACCAACGTGACGGTGACGGCCATCGTGACGTGGTGCGGCGTCGCAGCAGGTCTGGCCCTTGGCGTGGTCATCGGCTACGGCGTCCTGACGCATCTGGGCCGACGGCGTCCAGCGTCGACAGCGCCCGCACCGTGGCCGAGGCCATGCGTCATGACCCGCCCGGCGAGCCTAGGCGGTTCTGAAGGTCAGGACTCTGGTTCCGGCTGGTGGGCCGTCCGAGAGAGTGGCGATGCCATCGTTTTCGGCGGAGACCGCGACTCGTTGCCGGGAGATCTCGTGGGGACCGGCGATGATGTAGACCCACGTTGCCGACGCGCTGTAGATGACGGCGGCTTGAGGTACGACCTTTCGGGTGATGCCTGAGATGGTGCGCTCGGTGACGGCTGCGGGGGCGGGAGTGGTGTCGCCCAGCGTGACGCGGTAGGGCGGGGGGTCGTACGAGGACATGAGCCGCCCGTCAACGGTCGTGAGTCCAGCGGCCAAGGCGGCGAGACCCGGTTCGTTCTCGGTGTTGATGTTCTGGGTTGTCGGTCTCGTCAGGACCTGGCCGTAGGGCGACGAGCCGTGGCCGCGGAAGTGGTCTGTTTTGAGGTCGACCGCGACCACGGCAGCGGCCACGGCGGCAGCGGTGACCGCTATCGCGAACCTCGCGGATAACGGTTTACTCCGCCAACTTCGGAGGCGCTCGGCCAGGGTCGGCGAGGCATCCAGATGGTCGTTGACCCCTGCCCAGATATCCGCGAGTCGCTGGGCGGACACCACGGCCGTGACGCTGTCCCGGCAGGCCGCGCACTCCAGTAGGTGCGCCTCCACGGACGCCGCGAGCACCAGGTCGGTCGAGCCGGCCGCATAGCGGCCTGCCAGGTCCTCATCCACGTGCCAGGTGCTCATACCAGTTCCTCCCGGAGTGCTGCGCGGGCGCGCATGAGGCGGGTCTTCACCGTGCCGACTGGGATGCCGAGCAGCCGCGCCGCCTCCTTGGCGGTCAGACCGTCGAGGATCGTGGCGCGCACCACGGCGCGCAGCTCCGGGTTGATCTCCTGTAGCGCCGCCGCCAGGTCGCTGTGCTCGAGGCCGAGCAGAACTTGCTCCTCGGCAGACGGCTCGACGCTCATCTCCTCGACCAGCGGCACCGTGGCCGGCTTTTGCGCCCTGAACTGATCGATCAGCCGGCGTACGCCGATGCCCCAGATCCAAGCCGGCACAGAGCCGTCGGCCCGGTAACGGGCGGCGCCGCGCCACACCGCGACGAACGTGTCCTGGACGACCTCGTTGACGACGCCGGCGTCGTGGCACCGCTGCGACAGCCGAAGCAGCAGCCAGGGCGCATGCCGGCGATAGAGGACTGCGAGGGCGTCGCGGTCGCCCTTGCCGAGTGCCGCCATCAGCGTGTCGTCGGAGCGTGCGTCAGCGTCCACACCCCACTGTCGAGGCACAGATGCGGCCCGGTTCGCAGGCGCCGTTGTTGTTACACCATCTGCGAGCCGATATCTCGGCCGAACCATCGCGGTCGGGTCCGCCGACAGGCCTCCCACAGCCATCTGACGGAGATGGCGGACCCGATCAAGGAGCACGGCAATGGCCATCAACATCACCTCGAAGCGAACCCACTTCCTCTCCGGCTTGGTCATGTGCGCGGCCGCCGGCGCGGCACTGCTCGGCATGGCCGTCCCGGCCTCGGCGGCGACGTCTCAGGACGTCAGGCCGGCGGGCGCGGACTCGCGCAGGGCAGCCAGTGTTGTCCTGCCTCCGGGTGGCCGCATCACCATCCCGACCTGGATCTTCGGCAACACCCAGGTCTGCGCTACCAACCTGGGCCCCAGCACGCCGGGCCGACTTGAGGTCAAGGCTCAGCTTCCGTGGGCCGGCCCGGAAAACATCGACGTTCCGGGCTTCGTGGAGCGCAAGTGCATCTCGCGGTTCTGGGGCGGGGTGCCGGTCGACCTGACCAACGTGTCCTCATCCTCGCCCGTGCTGGTCGAGCACAACTGATCCGTTTCGGCTGAGCCGTACGGCCCGGGGATGAGCCGGCCGAAGGCTCCGGCGGCATCGCCTGCCGCCGGAGCCACCCGGCGGCTCCGGCAACTGCGATGCGGTTCGTGACGGGGGAGGCCTGCTGTATGAGGGCCGGGGCGGTGGTCCGCTCGTCCTGGGTGGGACTGGCCGGTGAGAGGTCCACCGCCCCGGCGGTCTGGAAGGCCCTGGCGGGCTACCGGCTGAGCAGGGTGTGCAGGGCGACGGTTGTCGCGATGCCGACAGTCACACCGGCGGGCCAGCCACCGGTTTGTCCGGCTAGGACGCCGGCGCCGGCGGCGAGGATCAGGACGAGCAGGGTCCGCACGTCGAGCAGGGGATTCTGAGAGGGTGTCCGATCAGGGCGTCTCTCGGAGCGACGGCGGCCGCTCACGTTGCGTGTCATCTACGGGGGTTCTCCTGGGCGCGGCGGGGTTGGGGGACTGAACCGCCTCTTATCCGGTTGAAACTCATCTATCGCGCGAAAGCCGCCTGACGTGTGATCTTGGTCGACGATCTCTACCGTGCTGCCGGGCAACCTCGCACACCTCGATGGAATCGGAGCGGCGCGGTCGCGTGCCACCGGTGACTGAGGACCGGGCGACACGTGGACGGGTGTCGCTTCCTCGGCAGACCGGTGGAGACGCACGAGATGGCAGGCGACAAGGGGAGTACCGCGGTTGCTGCGAGGAGCGGCGCGCGGGGCCGGCGCAGGACCCGGGAGCAGATGGCGGCGGCTGGGGTCACCGAGGCCGGGATCGCTGTGGTGGAGGCGGTCGCGGACCTTATCGACGGGCGGTGGCAGACCCGGCAGGCGTTGCTGGACGCGCTCGGGGCGGAGGCCCGCCAGGCCGGTCTGGACCGCCGCCGCTTGTCCAAGGAGCTCGGGGGCAAGGACAAGCCGAAGGGCCCGGAGTGGCACATCACCGTGATGATCGCCCGGCGCTGCGTCGACGACCCGGGGGAGTGGGACCGGACGCTGGCGCGGTTGGCGGGGCTGTGGTGCGCGGCCCGGGGCGTGCAGCGCCCGCCCGGCTACGACGGGCCGATCACCTCGCCGGGTGGTCCGGGCCGCGGCAACGAGGGCGCGACGGCGATGCGGCAGGCCTTGGACACGGTGCAGCAGGCGCTGAACGACAAGGTCAACAGCCTGGAGAAGGCGCGTCTGCTGCTGGAGGGCGCGTACCGCAAGCTCGCCGAGCAGCAGGCGTTCATCGACCAGCAGCAGAGCAAGATCCGGTCTCTGGTCGACCGGCTCGACGCGACCAAGGGGCAATCGGAGGCGTGGGCCAAGGAGGTCCAGGCGCTCAGCGCCCAGATCGACACGCTGACCGCGCAGGCGCTGGGCCGAGACGCCGAGATCGCGCAGGTCTACAAACGCCACCAGGGCGCCGAACTGCAGCTGGCCATCCTGGAACGGGAGAACACCCGGCTCAGCCAGGAAGTGATGAGCCGCTCCGCCCGGGAGATCCAGCTGTGCGCCGAGCTCGAGGAGGCCCGGCGCGCCCTCGCCGTGCACGCGCTGCACCGCCACGACAACCTGCGCGAGCGCTGCGCCCGCCTGGCTGCCCAGATGGAACGCTTCACCGACCCGCAAGCCCCTGTGTTCCACGCCGAGCGCCACGACTGGTTCCGGCTGAGCATCGACACCGGCGCCTGCGTGTGCCGGCGGGCGCTGGCGGCCTACCTGCTGGTGCACCAGGAGCACTGCGGCCGCAGCGTGGCCCAGATCGCCGCCGACCTCGAAGTGCCCCACACCCAGATGGAGCAGCTGCTCACCGGCCAGGCGCTGCCCGGCCAGTGGCAGATGGGCGCACTCGTGCGGGCGCTCGGCGCGGAGAGCAGCCACGCCTGGCAGCTCTACAACGACGTCGCTGGGTGCTGCCCACCCGCGCCGGTGCCCGATACCGACGCCAACGACCCGTCCGGTATCGACCTCTACGAATCGATTGTGAGCAGGTACAACAGCGACAGCGGTGCTCGCGCCGACCACGGACAGCCTCCGTCCACCGCCGCTGTCGCCGAGTCGCTCGGCGACACGGCGACCGCGCGCACGGCCCGCGACACCGCCGCCAACAGCACCGCATCCCGGTCGCCGACGACCGGCGACACGACTGTCGCCATCCCGGGCGACCTGCCGATGCTGGTGAGGCGCGACAGGGCCACCGCGGTCTACCGCGCCGGCAGCCACGCCGGCTCCGCCACGGCGACACCTCATCGGCACGCGATCAGTCTGTGCCGCGTGCTGGACTGGGCGGGCAGTGGCGCCGTGATCCTCGCCGGAGGGGTACCGATGCTCGCCGTGCTGGTCGGGGCGGGGCCCGAGACGGACCTGACCTCCTGGTACGTGGTCGCGGCCGCGGTCTGTCTCGCCTGCGCCAGCCTGGCCCTCGTGATCCACGTCGTCCTGCGCCGCCACCGTCGCCGCTACCGTGCCCGGCACAGCCCCGGCGCCTGCGCCCCGCTTGCTGAGCCCGCTGAGCCCGCCACCGCGCGGGTCGTCGCGCCCGGGGCCTCGCACGACTACTATCCCTACCCGTACCGGCCGGTGGACCCCGTCGGCCTCGGCGCCGCGGAAGGCGGTGACGAGCCGACTCTGCTCTCGCTGCCGGTCGAGCCGATCGAGGCGGACCTACGGGCCCGGGGCCAGCAGATGGCCCAGGCTCTCGCCGGGCGTCAGGGCCCCGGTATCCGGCGGACCGCGACACCAGCGGCTGATCAGGAGGAAGGCGCATCCGGCGACACCGCGGGGACTTGAGGCGACAAGAACGCGGGATGCCGAGAGCTCATAAGCCGTTGGCGCTCAGGGGTGGACGATCTCCGCGATCGACCGGCATCTGGGCGTTGACCGCGCGCTACCGGCGCGGCGTTGGTACCCGGCTTGGGTGATCATTCGTGCTCCCATCGGCCCTCGTCTTCTTGCTCCTCGAGAGCCCAGGCGAGGATCTTCTCGTCTATCCCCGCCTGGTCCAGGGCGACATCCGCGTCGGTGCGCAGCGCGGCCAGGGCGGCGTTGCGGTCCCAGGGTTTGATCTTCTTGCGCAGGATCGCGTAGTGCTCGGTGAGCGTTGAGCCGACGGTCGCCCATCGTGCTGCGCTCGTCCGCGCGGTCTTGGGCAGGGTGTCTGTGAACAGGTTCGCGATGCGTTTGGGCTCGGCGGTGGTGGCCACGGTGAGATCGGTGAAGCCCAGTCCGACCTTGATCTCGTCCAGATAGCGGGGATCGGTTTTCGGGGGCAGGGTGAGGAACTGCCGCTTTGCGGCGTGTACGAGGAAGCCGAGGTCCTTGGCCATCCAGAACAGCCAGTCGTGGGCCCGTCGGCAGACCAGCAGTGGCACGAGCGGCTGTTCGGGATGAGCGTTCTGGGCGACGGCGGCCTTGTGAAGCAGCTGGTGGACTTCTTCGTGGCGGGGGTAGAGCGTCTGGCGGATGTTCTTGACCTCGATCAGGAGCCCGTGGCGGGTAACGGGAGACCGATGACGGGGTCGATCGTGGTCATCCAGGCGCCTGAGTCCAGGGCGCCGGCGAGCCTCGCCGTGCCGATCTGCTTGACCTCGCCGAAGGGGGCGTTCCGGTTGATCGAGTGGTAGCCGTGCTGGACGGCGTCGGCCAGCGAGAGGCGGACGACTTCTTCGCCGGTCGGGCCGAAGGAGGGGGAGTAGCTGAGGTAGCGGCCGTACAGCATCGCCTTGCGTCGGGTGGCGGCCGTGATCGCTGTGCGCCGGCCGCGGCCGCTGTCGGCGGGGACGTAGAGGTGGATGGCGCGGCCGCCCTTGGTGCTGTGTTCCACGAGTTCGACCTGGCCGCGGGCGACGACGTTGGCGAGGGCTTCCTCAATGATGTGCGGGAAGAAGACCAGTGTCCGGGCGCCCGCCTGGGGGAAGCCGGTCTACCACAGGCGGGCGTCGACCTCGGCGCGCGGCATCGCCAGCTGCTCGTCCAGCGTGCGGAGGACGAATCCCTCGGCGTGCGCGACCCAGCCCTGACGGTCCAGGTCGCGTAGTCCGCGACCGTGCGGGTCCGCTGAGCCGCCCTTTTTCATTTCCCCCCTCGCCGACGCCCTAATACAGAGATGGCTGTGGTCCGGCCGCGTGGGACCGGCTCGCGCCCCGCGGTAGAGGGGGACTGAGGGGCGCGAGGGGCAAGTCTACGAGCAGTGGAGTCTGCAGAGCAGGGTCATTTCCGGGTGGGCTGTCAGGCGGGTGAGCGGGCTTCCAGGCCTGTCCCGGCGCAACGGTGCGGCTACTGGCGTATCTCGTCCTGCGTAGTGGTGGCGATGCGCAGCATCGTCAGCAGCAGGAGCACGGTACCGGCGAAGGCGCCGCTACCGGTGAGGACCGCGGTGGGCGGATTGAGGCCGCTGGCCCAGGTGAGCAGTCCGCCAGTGATGCCGACGATGGCGGCGGCCAGTACAGCGATCGGCAGCCAGATGCAGTTACGAGTCGCGGATGGTGATCGTCTCGACGGTCCAGTTCCGGAAGCGTTCGTCGGTGCGGAGCAGGAACGAGAAGCGTTTGGCGCCGGCTGCGTCGAGGCTGTCCAGGCTTGAGTCCGCGGCGGCATCCTCATCCGTCTGCTGCCTGCCCTGGATGTACTCGATCTGATTCATGAATCGGCGGCGGACGAGCTGAGGATGCCGCTCAGCGAGCATGCACAGGAAGTCGTCGGGATGCTGGACGTCGATTCCGGCGTCGACCTCGTCGAGGCACTGCTGGAAGTTGTCGGCGTCGCCGTCGGCGGTGAGGAGGATGTCGACTTCGCCAGCGTAGGCGGCGGCGAGCACATGGTGATCGTTGACGTCGGCTGGCTGGGGAACGGACGCAGGGTCGAACCCGGTGACCTTGGCCTCAGGAAACGCCTCGTCCAGCACCCTCCGCCAGCGTTCGATCGTCTGCTCCGGAGCATCCGGGCGTTTGCGGCGGAGGTGATAGAACGCCTCGGCCAGGACGGCCTCGCTCCACTTCATCTGGTAGGCGGTGTGCTCGCTGTCCAGCGCCATGAGGACAAGCCAGTCCCGCAGGCACCGCGAGACCAGCACGTTGGCGTCGACGAACACAGTAAGCGGCACCGGTAGCACGAACTCAGGCTACCGATGCCTGCTACTCAAGGTGCCTGAAGGGCTACTCGTAGATACCCAGTTCGTCCTGCTCGGCCATCAGCTTCTCGTACGCCGAGCGCTGTTGCTCAATACGGCGGCGCCGGTAGGCCAGCACGTCCGACAATGCCACCCGACGGTGAGTGCCTACCTTGTGTGACGCGATCTCGCCGCTGTCGAGCAGGGCGATCAACGTCGGCCGGGAGACGCCAAGCACTCGCGCGGCCTCGCTGGTCGTCAGTTGCCGCGCAACCTCGCTGACCACTACGCCCTCGCCGCGGTCGAGCACCGCGCAGGCCTGCCTCAGGAGGTCCACCACCAGGCCGGGGAGAGCCACTGAGCCGGCCTCGCCGGCGTCTAGACGTACTTCGTCGCGGTCCGCCCTCGACAGAAGATCCAGCAGCGAGTTGAGGTGTTCGCGCTCCGGCCCTTTACGGGTAGCTGCTTCGGAGAGCTGGAGCGCCGTAGTGGTAAGTGTGGTTGCGGTGCTCATGATCTCTACCCCTTACAGCGGAGCTCTGTGTGTGGAGCTCGTGCCCTAAGCTTCGGCCGTATCCGCAGCATCCGCAAGCTCCTTTGGTTTATATCACTTACTTGCAACCTTGGGGCAGGAGAGGCGGATGGGATCGTGAGGCCGCGCCTCGACGGCGGCCTTGCATCGCCGCGCCTCTCACCAGCGGTTATCCTCTGCTTTAGAACACATGTTCGGTCGCGCCTTCCCCCGCGGCTTCGCTTCAGTGCGCCCGCCGGAGGAGGACTCGATGCCCAGCAGCGTGCCCCGCGACCAGAGCAGGTGGTCGGGCCGTGGCCAGCTGGCCGGGCCCGAAGACGTGCGTCGTCTCCTCGACGAGGTCAACACCGCTGGGCTGGGCCGGGGCAACACGGCTCTCGCCGCGCGGCTCGTGCAGTCGGCCGACGAGGCGGAACTCGCGGCACCTGACGCCTCGCGTGTCCTTCCCGTCATTCCGGAGCTGGCCCGCGGACTGCTGCCCTGGCCTGGCGGCATTCGCCGCGGCGCCACTGTTGCCGTGTCCGGCTCCACCTCGCTCCTAATGGCCATGCTCGCGGGGCCGATGCGGCAAGGTGCGTGGGCGGCAGTGGTCGGAATTCCTGCGTTCGGGGCGCTCGCCGCTCAGGAGTACGGCATCGACCTGAGCAGGCTCGCCCTGGTGCCATCGCCGGGCCCGGACTGGCCGACCGTCGTGTCCGCCCTCATCGACGGGTTCGACCTCGTTGCCGTGGCGCCGCCCGCCAAAGTCGTCGACAGCACCGCCCGGGCGCTGGTCAACCGCGCGCGGCAGAACGACTGCGCACTCCTTCCGACAGCAGCGGCATGGCCCGGCACCGACCTGATCATCGGCGTCGACGGCCGGACCTGGACCGGCCTCGGCATCGGCCGAGGCCGCCTCCGGCGCCAAGAACTCACGGTGCGCGCAACAGGCCGCGGCCGCGCCGCTCGAGCGCGCACCGCAACCGTGAGACTTCCGCCTGAGTCGATCACCGGCGGTGACCCGGACCTGCGGATTCCTCCGGTGCCTGCCAGCTCGCATGCAGGCGAGGAGTCGGCGCTCCGCGTCGAGTCCTCAGCCGTTAGCCTCGCCCAGCATCCAGTGCCTCCGCCGATCGATGCGTGGGAGGACCTTCTCGGGCAGGTGCCGCGCCCTGCTGCACGTACCCGGCGTCACTGACGGTCTCCTCGGCCGCGCCTGATCGTCACCGAAATCACCCGTGGATGAGGCGGTCAGCGCGGTCAGCCGTTGCCCGTGCCCAGCGCCTCCCTGCGACACGGCTGCCGATCACAGGCGGGCACCCTAGAGGAGCCCACCCGCCGGCGCCCGGCCGCCGGCCGGACGAGGCCACGTACGCCTCGCTGACGAACTTGCCGCCCGCATGCAGGACGGCGAGCTCGATCTCGACGGCGGAGAGCTTGTTCAGCATCTTCTCGACGATGAGCCTCTTCAACTCGAAGCCGACGCCGGACATAGTGTGCCGATCATGTCGGCAGCTCATCGACCGTGGCGGCGGCTGGTACAGCTTGGTGAACGAGTCGCTCCACGGTCCCGGTCACTGTCGCAACCGCGAGCCGCTATTCCGCACTCAGGTCAGATCTGTGCGCACGCGAAGAGCCGAGACCGTGTTGTCCTCGGCGAGGTCCTGGGCGCATACGTTGCACGGGTCCGAGCACCTGCCGTCGCTGCAGCCGGCGGTCGAGATGCTGCGGGCAGCCCGGGGCCGACGAAGAGGTCGCGGCGCGGAAGCGGCGTGGCTACGCCAGCGGTACCCGAATGGTCTGCTCTGACCTGACGCGCGGGGCGTCACTCAGATTGGTGTTTGCGCAGTTCAGAGCCTAATTTTGGTCGCGCGACGGCAGAAAATTGTCGGAGACGGGCGCTAGTGTCTAGTCGAGCTTGACGCCGACCTGCAGTAGTAGGGAGGAGCCTCCGCTTCCCGAATCGGGCAGAGCCGGTAGCGGAGACTCCTCGTAGCGGACGGATGAGTCGGGCTGACGGAAGAGGGCCGTTTCCTAGTTCCAGCTAGGAGGCGGTCCTCAGCCGTTCAGCGAGGTGATCAGGGCAGCGGCCGACGCGGTGTTCGCCGCGAACGCGTACATCACGCGGATCACGGTGTTCCAGTTGATGCGCCTGGGCATCTGTCCTCCTCTCGAAGCCCTCGGCAGTGCAAACCACGGACCCAGCTATGAGACCACGGGGGGTGACAAACTCGGACCACCTCATTCCTGACGTGACATCTGAGCCCTCCGAAAGTTCGACCGGATCTTCGACCGTGATGACGTTGATCTCGGAGCTACGCGGGTTCGCCGAGATCAAAACCATCGAGCACGGGGGACGCTGTCCGTCGGACGCGAGGTGATCGGCCCACTGCCGGCCGTGCGGTCGGGCGCGTTAGGTCGAACCCCATCACCGACGAGGGGGCGGTCGGAGGTGGTGGGCCGGGCTAGGACTCCCGTCGCAGGTCGTGGAGTGGCTGAGGTCAGGTCAAAGGCTCGCCTCTATGGGGCCTGGGTGCCGGGGCGTGGCCGTACCACCTTGCGGGTGCGTGACGGACTCGGCGATGCCGCTGACGTGGGTCGGCTTGCTCATGTAGTCCAGGCGGGTCTTCATGACCCCCGCGTGCAGCCCAGATACCGCGGTGTACTCGTAGCAGTGCACGAGGAGCCCGGGCATAGTCGGCAAGTAGTCGTCCGCCTGAACGGCGTCAGCGTCGTCCAGACCACGGAGGGTGCGTTCGTCGCCAACAACAGCACCAACGTCAAGACCCCTGACTACCGCGCTGTGCCACCGTCGATGGCAGGCAACAACATCACCACCGTCAAGCGCTCGTAGGTCATGATCAGGCAGCCGGGATAAACCCTAGGCGAGCCCCTGACGGCGGGATGCGCCCGCCGATCCCCTCAGGTCTCCGCACCGCCAGGCAAAGTGTAGAGAACACACTGAAAGTAGGCTTGAGCAGGCAAAATGCATTGACACTTAAGTGTCAAAAATGGGAGAATGGAGGTAGTCAAGGGAGAAACCCTTCGACAAAGAAGCCCCCGGCAAGTGGCGGTGCAACGCC